>NZ_JAAGPK010000102.1:0-28970 GCF_017104685.1 Burkholderia sp. Tr-20355
AGCGAGTCGGTCCCACCCCTTCCCATCCCGAACAGGACCGTGAAACGACTCTACGCCGATGATAGTGCGGATTCCCGTGTGAAAGTAGGTAATCGTCAGGCTCCCTAAGCCAGGAACCCCCGCCCGACAAGGCGGGGGTTTTTGCATTTCGGCGGCGGAAATGCGCGTCGGCGCAGAAAGGTGCTCGATTCATCGCATCCATTCGACGACATCCCGACTCAAGATACGACGACCGTAAATTCGACCCCCGATTCAAAGTCCAGCGTCGTGGTCGAAAACCGCGGATCGTTGTCCAGGTATTGCTTGTAGGGTCGAACGGCATCCTCGGCTGTGTACATGTTGTCGGCAAGCACGACCGATCCCGGGCGCAGCAGGTGCTCGATCTGCTTGAACAGTCTCAGATAAGCGTCGGCCCAAACGTCGATGAATACCAGGTCGAAGGCCCCGTCCAATTCGGCAACGGTCTCGAATACGTCGCCCTCCCGCAAATCGACATAAGCGTCCAGGCCTGCCGTTTTCGCGTGCGCGCGCAGATGTGCGCACTTGAGCGCGTCGCGCTCGGTCGCGACGACCACGCCGCGGCCCAACATGCGCAGCGCCTCCGCGAAATACAGCGTGGACACGCCGCGGGAACTGCCGAGTTCGAGGATTCGGGCCGGCCGTTGCGAAAGCACCATGTTGCGCAGGAATCTTCCCGTTTCCGCCGACACGGCCAACGATAGCGGGCTGCCTTCCGAGGACTCGAAGTCTTCGCTGGACAACCCGAGCATTTCGAGAAATCGTCCCCGCAGCCGGGGAGCAAGCGCCTCGTATTCGTCGCCGAGCGTCAGGAACGCTTCGTTCGATCCCTGGAACTGCGCGCGTGCGCGCGCGATGATTTCGGCTCGGCTCTCCTCATGAAGCCTTTGCAGAAGAGCGATGGTGGGTGGAGTCATGTGCATTCCCTGGAGAGATTGATGAGGTCGACGACGCATCCAGCGACTGCTCCCTCCGCCGGGTTTCCCGCGCTGAGGTTCGGCCGCCGACCAACCGGCGATGCTACGTGCTTCGGGCGAGCGTGATGGCGCGTTCCGGACACGCCGTCACGCAAAGCCCGCATGACCGGCACGCATGCGCATTCGGCGTGTAGGCGACTTTCATTCCATGCACGCGCAACTTCAGGCGATGCATCATGCCGAGGCCGACGTAGTCGGACTGATCGATGCGCCGGATCTCGAATACGTTTTCCGGGCAAACGGTGACGCAATCCCCCTTGCCTTCGCAACGTTTCAGGTCGACGACCGGCGCAATCACCCCCGGCTTCTGTTTGCAGCTGCCCGTAGATCGTTCGCGCATGTTCACTCTCCCGTGCGCGGGTTGCTGCCCGATCGCCACGCGGCCCGAAAACGCTCGCGCTCTTCCGGCGTCATCGATTCCCACTTGCGCCAGTGGCGTCGGCCGTGCCAGCCACGGTGTCCGCGGAATCCGCCGAACAGAATGCGGCTCAACACCAGCAGGCCCAGCGCATGGGCGAAGTCGATCGTCCGGGCGCCGACGAATAACGCCGGCATCACCCAGTTCCACAGCATCATGACGACCCATCCGAGCACGCCTATGGCGATCACCACGAGCAGTGCCTTGCCGGCACATCTGATTCGAAAATTCATCCGTCGACTCCGTTAGTTGTCCAGTTCGTCATAAATGGGCTGCAGCCGGGCGCGCAGATGCAGGACCGCATAGCGTTTGCGCGCGAGCAGAGTATTGAGCGCGATACCGCTTTGCGCGGCCATCTCCTTGAAGGACTGCCCTTCCAGTTCATGCGCGATGAAAACCTCACGCTGATTGGCGGGCAACTCGTCGAGCGCATCCTGCAACGCCTTGAGCACCAGCGTGCGGGCGTAGAGCGCTTCGGGGCCGGCATCGTGCGCCGGTAGCGCGAGGTCCAGCCGATACTCGCCGTCCGGTTCGTCTTCGGCTTCGAGCAGATCGGTCAGCGGCTGCTCCTTCTTCTTGCGAAAACGATCGATGATGCGGTTGCGCGCGGTACGGAACAGCCACGCGCTCGCCTGCTCGATCGGGGCAGGCAGTCGATACGCCTGCACGAATTCGTAAAACACATCCTGCAGGATGTCCTCGGCATCGTCCGGGTCGCGTATCCGGCGCCGGATGAAGCTCACTAGCCTCGATCGTTCACGCATCACCGTCGCCGTGATGTCGCGGTCTGGGTCGGTCATCATGTGCGAAGTGGGTGGCGATTCCATGCCTGTGAAGACGTTTCAGGCGCCCGGATATTGTGGCGCCGGTGAAAATCCGCTGCTGAACGCTTTCCCTCGACGCACCACGGACAGTCGGCACGATAGTCCGATCTCGCCGAATCGACTCCGTCTTTTCCGACTTCGCAGCCCTGCCAACCTCTCGTCTGAACTGGTCAGGCCAGTCAGGCCTTAAGTTCCCGCCACCGCTGTCGTTAAACAGGACGTTGCCGGCCTTCGGCAACCCCATTCAAATAACGCGGTAACGGAGATCGAAGTCATCATGCTGTCCTCGATTCGTGCTCGGATACTTGCGACCTGCGTCGCCATCGTGGTCACGGCGCTGGCCGTGACGGGCGGACTGGTCTATTACGTCGTCAAGAACCACAACGACGAGGCCATCGACCAGAACCACAAGTCGATCCTCGCCGGCCACGCGCTCGCGATCAACGAATGGGTGGCCAGCAGGGCGCGGGCGACCCAGGCACTCGCCGACACGATCGCGATCGGCGAAGGCGACCCGCTGCCGGCATTGAAACTGCTCGGCAAGTCGGGTGGCTTCGAGGTGCTGACGCTTGGCTTGCCGGACAAGACTGCGTTCTCGAACGTCCCGCTCGCGCCCGGCTACGATCCGACCGCACGGCCCTGGTACAAGCAAGCCGTCAGCGCGGGCCAACTGGTCGTGACGGCGCTCTACCGTGATGCGACGACCGGCAAGCCGGCCGTCGCGTTCGCGGTGCCCGTGGTGCGCGACGGCACCGTGAAAGGCGTGCTGGCCGCCAGCCTGTTCATGGAGAGCGTGAGCGCGATCGTCACCTCCGTTCACCCGACACCGGCGAGCTTCGCATTCCTGGTGGACAAGAGCGGGCGCGTGATCGCGTCGGCGAAGACCGACCTGATCATGAAACCTGCGACCGGCCTTTCGCCTGCGCTCGACTCCGATCACCTCGGCGCGCTGCAAACGGCGTCCGCGCCCGTCGCGGTCGACATCGACGGGGCCACCAAGCTGGTGCGCGCACAGCCGATCGCAGGCACCGACTGGTCGCTGGTCCTCGCGCTCGACAAGGCCGACGTGACGGCCGGCATGCGTGCGGTCGCGACCACGACGCTGGCTGCCATCCTGATCGTCGCCGTCATCGCGGCGGCACTCGTCGGCGCGATGACGAACGCGGCCTTCAAGCGCATCCTGCTGGTTCGCGATGCGCTCATGGACGTCTCGAGCGGCAGTGGCGACCTGACGAAACGCCTGCCCGCCGACGGCGCGGACGAAGCCGCGCAGATCGCGCATGCGTTCAACCTGTTCGCCGAAAAGATCAGCACGATCCTGCTGCAGATTCGCGAATTCAGCGAATCCGTCAACCTCGCGAGCGCCGAGATCGCACAGGGCAACCAGGATCTGTCGAGCCGGACCGAACATGCGGCGTCGAGCTTGCAGGAGACGGCCGCCGCGCTCGAGGAAATCGCCGGCACGGCCCGCAACTCGGCCGATGCCGCCAGCCAGGTGAGCCGTCTGGCGGAATCCGCGTCGACTGTCGCGTTGCGCGGCGGCTCGGTCGTGAGCGAGGTCGTGTCGACGATGAACGACATCACGCAAGCGTCCGGCGAAATCGCCAACATCGTCGGCGTGATCGACGGCATTGCGTTCCAGACCAACATCCTCGCGTTGAACGCCGCCGTCGAGGCAGCACGCGCGAACGAGCACGGCCGCGGCTTTGCGGTCGTCGCGGGCGAGGTGCGTGCACTCGCACAGCGCAGCGCGCAAGCCGCCAAGGAGATCAAGCAGCTGATTCACTCGTCGGTCGAGAAGATCGAGGGCGGCTCCGGACTCGTCCAGACGGCCGGGGCGACGATGGACGAGATCGTCGAGGGCGTGCGCGGCATCACGGGCGTGATCGCCGAAATGACCGTGGCGGCGAAGGAGCAGAGCACGGGGCTCGAGCAGGTGAATCAGGCCGTGTCGCATCTCGACGACGCGACGCAGCAGAATGCGGCGCTCGTTGAGCAGTCGGCGGCCGCGGCGACGTTGTTGCGCGAGCAGGCTGCCAGGCTCGCGCAGACGGTCGGCGAGTTCAAGCTCGCGGACAATCGTGCGTCGGCGTTGCAGCCCGCTTGACGACGCGCGTATCGGCTACCCGACATTCGCGGCATGGACGGGTGCGGCACCTTCACCTGTGCGCGAATGTCCGGCAGCCGGAACCGGGCGCAGCCTACATGACCTGCGAAGCGTGCCCGGCGACGATGCGCCAGCCTGTGCCCGAGCGGCGCCAGAGGCGCGTATAGGCAAACGTGCCGTCGAACGCGATGCCGTCGAAATGGCCGGCGAGTGTCGCTTTCGTCGTGGTCAGGATCATCGCGTCGATCGCGCAGGCGCGCATTTCGTGGACGTCGAGTTTCTCCAGGCGCAGCAGCTTCGCACGATGCACGGACAGGTCGTCTTCCTTGGAAATGATCTGGCCGGTCGGGACGGTGAACACCAGATCGTCGTCCAGCAGCGTATCGAGCGCGTCGACGTCGTTGACCAGCATCGCCGCACGCAGCGCGGTTTCAAACGGTTCGATGACAGTACGGATTGCATCCATGTCGGATCCTCGCTTCATCCCCGAAGGGTTGCACACGCAGCGGCGGCGGATAAAACCTACCGCGCATTCGACAGCGATTGACGCCGGACCAGCATCACCACGCAGATGCCGATCGACGCGATGACGTTGACGACCGGATAGAACGCGACCGCGACACGCCACGTGTTCAGTGCCAGCAACGCCAGCGCGTACTTGAGCACGCACAGCGCGAAATAGACGAGGCTTTCGCTCCACGGATCGCGGATCGTCTTGCGCACGGTCGGGCCGAGGCCGGCAAGCTCGATCAGCGTGACCAGACAGATCGAGATCGTCGGGTCGTCGGTCAGCATCCACAACGGCACGGCCGACAGCGCCGCGCCCAGAAAAACCCAGTCGAGGCCGGTCCAGCCGCGATCGCCGCGAAAGATGCTCGCCACCAGCGTCAGAAGGCACGTGACGGCAATCGCCGCCGTGCACCATGCGGACGGCCCCGCGCCTGCAGCGAACTGGCCGGCCGCCGCGATCGCGGTGACGACCGACCAGACGAGCCACGTGAACAGATGCGGGCGAACGGTGCGCCGGTAGATCGCGAGCGCGTACGGAACCGCCGCCAGCAGGGACACGGCCGTGCCGATCACGCCAAAGACCGAAGCGGCACCCTGATCGATACTCCCCATCGACGCAACCTCGTGCGGACTGGCCGACCAGTATGTGGTCGGACGGCGCGGGGCGCAACGTCGTGCCGACGCACTGCTGCGTCGCGTTTTCACGCAGGCTCGCACCGGAATGCCGAAGCAATCACCTCCAAAACGAACGGCGCCGCGATCGTGACGCGGCAGGAAAACCCCGCTGCACGACGATCGAATGGATAGAAATAACCTCGTCAGTGAGAAGAAAAACTGTTCTTTCAAATCTCCTTTTGATCACCGACAGTTGGCCGACCGGACGACTGCCGCGATGCACGGCGGTCATGGGCCGAGGTCGTGGCCGCCAACGTCCGTCGTCGGGTCGAAGCCGGGCGGAGCACGCACACAAGCGCCGGGTCGTCACAACGGAGCCTTGAATGAACCCAACTTCAGCAGAAAGCCGTCAGCACACGGACTGGAGACGTCTCGCGGCGCAGGTCATCCCGAGAACGCGTGCGCATATCGGCGGGCGCGGCGTGCCGGCCCGCAGCGGGCGGACGTTCGCCGCGATCAATCCGGCGACCGAGGCCGTCATCGCGGAAGTCGCGTCGTGCGACGCGCCGGACGTCGACGATGCGGTGCGCGCCGCGCGCCACGCGTTCGAATCCGGCGTCTGGTCGCGCTGCGCGCCGGCCGAGCGCAAGCGCGTGCTGTGCCGGCTCGGCGAGCTCATCGCCGCGCATGGCGAAGAGCTCGCGCTGCTCGATTCGCTCAACATGGGCAAGCGCGTCGCGGACGCGTTCGGCATCGACGTGCCGGCCGCGGGCGGCCTGTTCAGTTGGTATGGCGAAGCCGTCGACAAGCTGCACGGCGAAGTCGCGTCGGCCGATCCCGGTAACCTCGCGGTCGTCACGCGCGAACCGCTGGGCGTGGTCGGCGTGGTCGTGCCGTGGAATTTTCCGCTCGACATGGTCGCGTGGAAGGTGGCGCCGGCGCTTGCCGCCGGCAACAGCGTCGTGCTGAAGCCGGCGGAACAGTCGCCGCTGTCCGCGCTGCGTGTCGCGGAGCTGGCGCTCGAGGCCGGCCTGCCGCCCGGCGTGCTGAACGTCGTGCCGGGTGACGGCGAGACCGCGGGGCGCGCGCTCGGACTGCATCCCGACGTCGACGTACTCGCGTTCACGGGATCGACGGCCGTCGGCAAGAAATTCCTCGAGTACGCCGCGCAGTCGAACATGAAGCAGGTGTGGCTCGAATGCGGCGGCAAGAGCCCGAACCTCGTCTTCGACGATGCGGACGATCTCGATCTCGCCGCACGCAAGGCGTGCTTCGGCATCTTCTTCAACCAGGGCGAAGTGTGTTCCGCGAACTCGCGGCTGCTGGTCCAGCGCTCGATCCACGATGCGTTCGTCGACCGGCTGATTGCGCATGCCGCTGCATTCATGCCGGGCGATCCGCTCGATCCGTCGAGCGGGATGGGCGCGATCGTCGACGAGCAGCAGCATCGGCGCGTGCGTGAATGGATCGCGCGCGGCCGCGACAGCGCGACGCTCGCGATCGGCGGCGGCGCACCGCGTGTCGACGGCAAGGGCTACTTCATCGAACCGACGATCTTCATCGACGTGCAGCCGGACGACGCGATCGCGCGCGAGGAAATCTTCGGACCGGTGCTGTCGGTGATGGCGTTCGACACCGAGGACGAGGCCGTGCGGCTCGCGAACGATTCGATCTATGGGCTCGCCGCGTCGGTGTGGACCGGCAGCCTGTCGCGCGCGCATCGCGTATCGGGCCGGCTGCGGGCCGGCACGGTGTCCGTCAACACGGTCGATGCGCTGAGCGCGCAGACGCCGTTCGGCGGGTTCCGCCAGTCGGGCTTCGGCCGCGATCTGTCGCTGCACGCGATCGACAAGTACACGGGCCTGAAGACGACCTGGATCAGCTACTGATTCGGCCCGGCGGGCCGCCAATGGCCGCGCCGGGCGGCACGACCGCGCTTTTATCCCTACAACGCACCGGAGACTTGCCCATGAATGCCCCCCACTTTCCGCATCGTACGACCCAGGACTATCAACGCAGCGACGCCGCGCATCACCTGCATGCATTCGTCGACCAGAAGGCGCTGAACAAGGAGGGCGCGCGCGTGATGGTGCGCGGCGAAGGTGTATATCTATGGGACAACGACGGCAACCGCTATCTGGACGGCATGTCCGGGCTGTGGTGCACCAACGTCGGTTATGGCCGGCCGGAGCTGGTCGACGCCGCCGCGCGGCAGATGAAGGCGCTGTCGTACTACAACATGTTCTTTCATACGACGCACCCGTCGGTGATCGAACTGTCGGAGCGGCTGTTCGCGCTGCTCGGCAATCGCTTCAGCCATGTGGTGTATACCAATTCGGGTTCCGAATCGAATGAGGTACTGATCCGCACGGTACGGCGCTTCTGGGACGTGATGGGCCAGCCGGCGAAGAAGGTGCTGATCGGCCGCGTGAACGGTTATCACGGGTCGACGGTCGGCAGCGCGTCGCTGGGCGGCATGGCGTTCATGCATGAAATGGGCGACCTGCCGATTCCGAACGTCACGCACGTCGACGAACCGTACTGGTACGCGAACGGCGGCGACCTGAGCCCCGAGGCATTCGGCAGGCAGGCGGCGCTGTCGCTCGAGCGCAAGATCCTCGAGATCGGTGCGGACCGCGTCGCCGCCTTCGTCGCGGAGCCGTTCCAGGGGGCGGGCGGGATGATTTTCCCGCCGGACGGCTACTGGCAGGAGATCGAACGCATCTGCCGCCAGTATGACGTGCTGCTTTGCGCGGATGAAGTGATCGGCGGCTTCGGCCGTACCGGCGAGTGGTTCGCGCATCGTCACTTCGGCTTCGAACCCGACCTGATCTGCATGGCCAAGGGGTTGACGTCGGGTTATGTGCCGATGGGCGGCCTGATCATGAGCCGGCGCGTCGGCGATGCGCTGGTTGACAAGGGCGGCGTCTATGCGCACGGCTTGACGTATTCGGGGCACCCGGTCGCGGCCGCCGTCGCGCTGGCGAACCTCGACGTGCTCGAGCGCGAGGGCCTCGTCGAGCGGACGAGGACGGATACGGGCCCGTACCTGCAGAAGGCGCTGCGCGACGCATTCGACGGTCACCCGCTCGTCGGCGAGATTCAGGGTGTGGGCGCGGTCGGTGCGATCCAGTTCGCGAAGGACAAGGCGACGCGCGAGCGCTTCGAGAACGAGGCCGACCTGACCTGGCACAGCCGGACGGTCGGTTTCGAACTCGGTGCGATCGTGCGATCGACCAACGGTCGCCTGATCGTCGCACCGCCGCTGGTGATCGATCATGCGCAGATCGACGAACTGGTCGGCACGATGCGCAAGGCGGTCGATGCGACCGCACGCGAAGTGCTCGGGATCGACTGCTGACCGGTCGAGCGGCGCGCTTTCGTCCGGCGACTGACTGCTCCGCGGCGCCGGTGCCAGCGTGAGGTGACAACCCGAATGTTCGAAGCGCACCGCGTGCGCTTCGCGCGTCAAGGCTCCGCTTTTGCCGCATGCACGTCGCGGCGAAACGCGCCGGGGCTCGTGCCCGTCCACTTGCGGAACGCGCGATGGAACGCGCTCGGCTCGGTGAAGCCGAGCTCGGCCGCGATCTCCGCGACGCTGAGCGCGTGAGCGCGCAGCAGCGACTGGGCCAGCGCGCCGCGCAGCTCGTCCTTGATCGCCGCGAAGCTCTGCCCTTCGCTGCGCAGGCGCCGCCGCAGCGTCGCCGGCGTCGTGCCGAGGCGCACGGCCAGCGCGTCGAAGTCGGGCCACTCGGCGGCCGGCAGCGCTTTCAGGTGCGCGCGCGTTTTCGCGACCCAGCCGGTGTCGTGCCGGTAGCGAACCAGCAGGTTGCCGGGCGCGCCGCGCAGGAAGGTTTTCAGTGCCTGCTCGGAACGGATCGTCGGCAGCGCGAGATACGCGGCGTTGAACGCGAGCCGGCTGTCGGGCCGGTCGAAATGCACGGGGACGCCGAAGAACTGGTGATAGTCGCTGCGCTGGTCGGGGCTTGGGCACGCGAAATCGATCCGTTGCAGCGGAATGCGCCGGCCGGTCAGCCAGCACGCGACGCCGAGCAGGATCAGCCAGAACGTGCGGTAGGCGAACGCAGGATAGGGTGCGCCCGTCTGCGTCAGCACGATTTGCGCCTGCCCGCCGGCCACGACGAGTTCGCCGTGCGGTTCGTCGAGCACCACGCGAAGGAACTGCAGCGCGCGGCGCAGCGCCTGCTCGAGCGTGCCGGCGTGCAGCACCGCGTGGCACAGCAGCGTGAAGCTGCCTCGTCGCATCGGGCGCGCGGCGAGGCCGAAGAATTCGTCGTCGAGCGTGCCGGCGATCGCCAGCCACAGCCGGCCGTACTGTTGCGGCGTGACGGGCTCGCGCACGGCGGCGGGGAGGCCGGCGGCGTGCAGTACCGGTTCTGTCGGCAGGCCTTGCCGGCGCAGGCACGCGAGCGCATCGTCGACGAAATCCGGCGAAATCATCTGCGGCCCCATTTTTCTGCGTCCTCCCGACATGGCAAAAGCGATCACGATTCTAGATTCTGTTTGTCATTGAATGCAATGTGCGGGCTGTCTACTATCGATGTATGCCCCGTCGCGCTCCTGGCTCGACGGCGGCCATAACGTACAGGAGACACGCATGCCTGATGGAGCGACCGCCCGGGCGGTGCCGGCCTACGCCGACGCCGTGGCCCGGTTCAGAATCGAGACCGCCGCCGCGCAGCTGCACGGCGATCTGGAGCGCGGCATGAACGCGTGCGTCGAGTGCTGCGACCGGCACGCGACGGCGGACGCGGTCGCACTCGACTGGATCGACATCGGCGGGCGGCACCACCGCTTCACGTTCGCGCAGATGCAGGCGTGGTCGGCGCGGGTCGCGAACCTGCTCGTCGCGCAGGGCGTGAAGCCGGGCGACGTGGTGGCCGGCCTGCTGCCGCGCACGCCCGAGCTCGTCGCGACGATCCTCGGCACGTGGCGCGCGGGCGCCGTCTACCAGCCGCTGTTCACCGCATTCGGCCCGAAGGCGATCGAACACCGGCTGCGCATGAGCGATGCACGCGTCGTCGTGACCAACGTCGCGAATCGCGCGAAGCTCGACGAGATCGACGATTGCCCGCCGGTCGCGACGGTGCGCGAACCGGGCGACACGCTGCCCGAGCGCGACATCGATTTCCGCGCGGCGCTCGATGCGCAGCCCGATACGTTCGAACCCGTGCCGCGCAAGGGCACGGACCTGTTCATGATGATGTCGACGTCGGGGACGACGGGCTTGCCGAAGGGCGTGCCGGTGCCGCTGTACGCGTTGCTCGCGTTCGGCGCCTACATGCGCGAAGCGGTTGATCTGCGCGCAGGCGACCGATTCTGGAACATCGCCGATCCGGGCTGGGCGTACGGCCTCTATTACGCGATCACGGGCCCGCTCGTGCTCGGCCATGCGACGACGCTCTACGAAGGCAGCTTCACGGTCGAGAGCACGTACGACGTGATCGAACGGCTCGGCATCACGAGCCTGGCCGGCTCTCCGACCGCGTACCGGATGCTGATGGCCGCCGGGCCGGAAGCGGCGGCGCGCGTGAAAGGCAAGCTGCGCGTGGTCAGCAGCGCGGGCGAGCCGCTGAATCCGGAGGTCGTGCGCTGGTTCGACGCGGCGCTCGGCGCGCCGATTTACGATCACTACGGCCAGACCGAGCTCGGGATGGTCGTGAACAACCATCACGGTCTCGCGCACGTGGTGCATGTCGGTTCCGCCGGCCTGGCGATGCCGGGCTACCGTGTCGCGGTACTCGACGAAGCGGGCCGCGAGCTGGGCCCCGGCGAACCGGGCAACCTCGCGATCGACATCGCGCGCTCGCCGCTGCTGTGGTTCCGCGGCTATTGGCGGCAGGACACGCCGGCGATCGCGGGCGGCTATTACCGGACCGGCGACAACGTCGAGCTGGAGCCGGACGGCACCGTGAGCTTCATCGGCCGCGCGGACGACGTGATCACGTCGTCCGGCTACCGGATCGGCCCGTTCGACGTGGAAAGCGCGCTGATCGAGCATAAGGCCGTCAGCGAAGCCGCGGTGATCGGCGTGCCCGATCCGGAGCGTACGGAGATCGTGAAGGCGTTCGTCGTGCTGTCGAAGGGCTTCGACGGCACGCCGGAACTGGCCGAGGAATTGAGCCTGCACGTGAAGCGGCGACTGTCCGCTCACGCGTATCCGCGCGCGATCGACTTCGTCGGCGCGCTGCCGAAAACCCCGAGCGGCAAGATCCAGCGCTTCGTGCTGCGCAAGATGGAAGCCGAGAAGGCCGCTCAACCCTGAATACGGACTGCGAATGAATATCAAGGATCGCGTTTTTCTGATTACGGGCGCCGGCTCGGGCCTGGGCGCCGCGGTGGCGCGCATGGTCGTCGGGGCCGGCGGCAAGGCCGTGCTGCTGGACGTCAATGACGATGCCGGGACGAACCTCGCGCACGAACTCGGGGCGGCCGCCCGCTTCGTGAAGACCGACGTGACGAACGAAGCCGACGGCCAGGCGGCCGTCGCCGCCGCGCGCGACGCGTTCGGCCGCATCGACGCGCTGGTCAACTGCGCGGGCGTCGCGCCGGGCGAGAAGGTCGTCGGCCGCGACGGTCCGCACTCGCTCGACCGTTTCGTCCGTGCGGTGTCGATCAATCTGGTCGGCACGTTCAACATGATCCGGCTGGCCGCCGAAGCGATGTCGAAGCAGGACGCCGATGCGGAAGGCGAGCGTGGCGTGATCGTCAACACCGCATCGGTCGCGGCGTTCGACGGGCAGATCGGGCAGGCGGCGTATGCTGCATCGAAAAGCGGCGTGGTGGGCATGACGCTGCCGATCGCGCGTGAACTCGCGCGCTTCGGCATCCGCGTCGTGACGGTCGCGCCGGGCATCTTCGCGACGCCGATGATGGCCGGCATGCCGCAGGACGTGCAGGACGCGCTCGGCAAGAGCGTGCCGTTCCCGCCGCGGCTCGGCCGCCCGGAAGAATTTGCGGCGCTGGTGCGCCACATCGCCGAGAACACGATGCTGAACGGCGAAGTCATCCGTCTCGATGGCGCGTTGCGCATGGCACCGCGCTGACACTGGAGGAAGCGAATCATGACGACTCAGGATCCGATCGTAATCGTTGGCACGGCGCGTACGCCGATGGGTGGTTTTCAGGGCGACCTGGCGGGGGCCAGTGCGAGCGACCTCGGCGCGGTCGCGATTCGCGCGGCGCTCGAGCGCGCGAACGTGCCGGCCGAACGCATCGACGAAATCGTGTTCGGCTGCGTGCTGCCGGCCGGCCAGGGCCAGGCGCCGGCACGACAGGCCGCGCTGAAGGCCGGGCTACCGCTCGGCGCAGGCGCGACCACGGTCAACAAGATGTGCGGTTCGGGGATGAAGGCCGCGATGTTCGCGCATGACCTGCTGCTGGCCGGTTCGGCGGCGGTGGTCGTCGCGGGCGGGATGGAGAGCATGACGAATGCGCCGTACCTGCTGCCGAAGGCGCGCGCCGGGATGCGCATGGGCCACGGTCAGGTGCTCGATCACATGTTCCTCGACGGGCTCGAGGACGCGTACGAGAAGGGTCGCCTGATGGGCACGTTCGCCGAGGATTGCGCGCAGGCGTACCAGTTCACGCGGGAGGCGCAGGATGCGTTCGCGATCGCGTCGCTCACGCGTGCGCAGCGCGCGATCGCGGAGGGGCGTTTCGTATCGGAGATCGCACCGGTGACCGTGAAGGCCGGCAAGACGGAAAGCGTCGTGTCGATCGACGAGCAGCCGGGCAAGGCAAAGCTCGACAAGATCCCGACGCTGAAGCCCGCGTTCCGCGAAGGCGGCACGGTGACGGCCGCGAACGCGTCGTCGATCTCGGACGGTGCGGCCGCGCTCGTGATGATGCGCCGCTCGGAAGCCGAACGTCTCGGCCTCACGCCGAAGGCCGTGATCGTCGGGCATTCGACGTTTGCGGACAAGCCCGGCCTGTTCGCGACCGCGCCGATCGGCGCGCTGCGCAGGCTGTCGGAGAAAACCGGCTGGAACCTGCGCGACGTCGACCTGTTCGAGATCAACGAAGCGTTCGCGGTGGTGCCGATGGCCGCGATGCGCGACCTCGACCTGCCGCACGAGAAGGTCAACGTGCATGGCGGCGCGTGCGCGCTCGGGCATCCGATCGGCGCATCGGGTGCGCGCGTGATGGTGACGCTGCTGGCCGCGCTCGACACGTATGGGCTCAAGCGCGGCGTCGCATCGCTGTGCATCGGCGGGGGCGAGGCGACGGCGATCGCGATCGAACGGGTCGCGTAACGCATCGCGGAATACGCACGCTGCAACGCGGGCGACGGGTCTGGCGCGGGGTGAACCTGCGCGTGACCCGTCGCCCGATTTTCATTCGGGAGAACTTGCCTTCGGCGACACCGCGCCGCACGCACGAATCACGAGCTGCACGACCTGCTCGGTCTTCTCGTCGAACGCCTTCTGCGTGAACGCGCGCTTGCCGCTCAGCGCGCGGATCTGCGCGTCGAAATCCGCGTAGTGCTGGGTGGTCGCCCAGATCAGGTACATCAGCGCGTGCGGGTCGATCGGCGCGAGCAACCCGCGCGCGATCCAGCCGTCGATCACGTTCACGCGGGTGTCGAACCACGGCTTCACGCGTTCCGACAGGATGTCCTGCATGTGCTCCGCGCCCTGGATGATCTCGTTGGCCCACACCTTCGAGCCGAGCGGGCGCCGCCGCGACAGCGCCATCTTCGCGCGCACGTAGCCGCCGATCGCTTCCACCGGATCGTCGCTGGCCTCGAACGAACCGGCCGCGCGATGCCATTCCTCGAACAGGTCGTCGAGCATGCGGCGGTACAGCGCGAGCTTCGTCGGGAAGTAGTAATGCAGGTTCGCTTTCGGCAAGCCGGCGCGTTCCGCGATCGTCGCGGTGCTCGCGCCGTCGAACCCGCGTTCGGCGAACACGGCCTCCGCACAGGCGAGCAGATGCGCTTCGTTGGATTCGCGGATGTGTGCCTTGCGTCGCCGCAAAGGCGCGGACGTCTCGTCGCTGTCGGTGGCTTCGGCTGCGGCCTCGTCATGTCTCATCGTTACCCTCGCGCGGCGGGCGTGCCGCGTTGGGCTTCATTCTAGCCGCTGATCCACGTCGAACGCACGCATGCGGACAGCGCGTCCGCCGCGATGCTGCGTTGCGATGGCACGTTTCTCGCTCTGTCCATTCCCGCAAGAAAGAGATTGCTTTGGTGATTTTGATCGTCTAAAACCTGTCCAATCGGACAGGATTTGACGGGTTTCGCACACGACACAAGCATGCACCGCCGATGGGCGCGCATGCCCCGAAACCGGCATGACGCGCACCGGCACAGACCGGGCTGACGACATCACCGACCCCACAGGAGCGATACGAATGAATGCGGTATCGGAAACAGTGAAGCGGGCAGCGTTCGACACGTCGATCAAGGTCGACGGGAAGCGGTTGTGGGAGAGCCTGATGGAGGTCGCGAAGATCGGCGCAACGCCGAAAGGCGGCGTGTGCCGCCTCGCGCTGACCGATCTCGACAAGGCCGGCCGCGACCTGATCGTCGGCTGGGCGAAGGCCGCCGGCTGCACGGTGACGGTCGATACGATGGGCAACGTGTTCATGCGCCGCGCGGGCCGCGTGGCCGACGCGACGCCGGTCGTCACGGGCTCGCACGCGGATTCGCAGCCGACCGGCGGCCGCTTCGACGGCATCTACGGCGTGCTCGGCGGCCTCGAGGTGATTCGCAGTCTCAACGATCACGGGATCGAGACCGAGCATCCGGTCGAGGTCGTGATCTGGACCAACGAGGAAGGCTCGCGTTTCGCGCCCGCGATGGTCGCGTCCGGCGTGTTCGCGGGCGTTTTTTCGCTCGAGTACGGGCTGTCGCGCAAGGACGTGGACGGCAAGACGATCGGCGAGGAACTGGCGCGCATCGGCTACGCGGGCGACGTGCCGTGCGGCGGGCGCAAGCTGCACGCGGCGTTCGAACTGCATATCGAACAGGGACCGATTCTCGAAGCGGAATGCAAGACGATCGGCGTCGTGACCGATGCGCAGGGGCAGCGCTGGTACGAGATCACGTTCACCGGCCAGGAAGCGCACGCGGGGCCCACGCCGATGCCGCGCCGCCGCGATGCGCTGCTCGGTGCGTCGCGCGTCGTCGATCTCGTCAACCGGATCGGCCTCGATCACGCGCCGTTCGGCTGCGCGACGGTCGGCATGATGCAGGTCCACCCGAACTCGCGCAACGTGATTCCGGGCCGCGTGTTCTTCACCGTCGACTTCCGGCATCCGGACGACGCGGTGCTCGCAAAAATGGATGCGGCGCTGCGCGACGGTGTCGCGCGCATCGCGGCCGACATCGGGCTCGACACGGCGCTCGAGCAGATTTTCTACTACAAGCCGGTTGCGTTCGATGCCGCCTGCGTCGAGGCCGTGCGCGGCGCGGCCGATCGCTTCGGCTACTCGCATCGCGACATCGTATCGGGTGCCGGACACGACGCATGTTATCTGGCGCAGGTCGCCCCGACCTCGATGGTGTTCGTGCCGTGTGTCGACGGCATCAGCCACAACGAGATCGAGGACGCGACACCCGCATGGATCGAGGCCGGCGCGAACGTGCTGCTGCACGCGATGCTGTCGCGCGCCTGCGAGCCGGTTTCATGACGCATCGACCGTAGCAGTCGGCAGGCTGCGTATCGCCTGATTGCAGGATGCCTCAGCATGACCGCCCCGACTGTGCGTTCGCAGCCGGCGGGGACGGCTTTGTCTCCACTCAGTCGAAGGAACGCGTATGACCACCAAGCCAACCGGCGATATCGCCGCGCATCGCCTGTCGTCCACGCAACTCTCGTGCGAATTCGCCGATATCGCGCCGCTGCTCGATCCGACTGCCGCGGCGGCCGCCGCGAGCCGCTGCCACTACTGCTACGACGCGCCGTGCGTGCAGGCCTGCCCGACGCAGATCGACATCCCGAGCTTCATCCGCAAGATCGGCAACGGCAACCTGAAGGGCGCCGCGACCGACATCCTGTCCGCGAATCCGCTTGGCGGGATGTGCGCGCGCGTCTGCCCGACCGAGATCCTGTGCGAAGGCGCGTGCGTGCGGAATCACCAGGATGCGCAGCCGGTTGCGATCGGCGCGCTGCAGCGGCACGCGACCGACTGGGCGATGGCGACCGGCGCGGTGCAGTTCCGGCGCGCGCCCGACACGGGCCGCCATGTCGCGGTGGTCGGCGCGGGGCCGGCCGGGCTCGCGTGCGCGCACCGCCTCGCGCTCGCCGGGCATCGCGTCACGTTGTTCGACGCGCGCCCGAAGGCCGGCGGCCTCAACGAATACGGGATCGCCGCGTACAAGACCGTCGACGATTTCGCGCAGCGCGAAGTCGAGTGGCTGCTGTCGGTCGGCGGCATCACGCCGGCAACGGGCGTCGCGCTCGGCCGCGACGTGACGCTCGACGCGCTGCGCGAGCAGCACGATGCGGTGTTCCTTGCGATGGGTCTGGGCGGCGTGCGGGCCCTCGCGATCGACGGCGAGCAACTGGGCGGCGTGATGAACGCGGTCGACTTCATCGAGCAGGTGCGGCAGGCCGACGGGCTCGAGAACGTGCCGGTCGGGCGGCGCGTGGTCGTGATCGGCGGCGGCAATACGGCGATCGATGCGGCGGTGCAGAGCCGCAAGCTCGGCGCGGAGCGCGTGACGATGGTGTATCGGCGCGGCGTCGACGCGATGAGCGCGACGTGGGCCGAGCGCGAATTTGCGCAGAAGAGCGGCGTCACGCTCGTCACGCACGCGAAGCCCGTGCGCATCGCGGGCGCGAACGGGCAGGTGACCGGCGTCGAATTCGAGGCGGCGTCGGGCGAGCGCTTCACCGTCGAGGCGGACATGGTGCTGAAGGCGATCGGGCAGACGCTGGTGCCGGACGGAATCGCGGCCGCGTTGCTGACGGCCGACGGCACGCGCATCGCGGTGGAGGCCGACGGGCGTACGGCGCTGCCCGACGTATGGGCTGGCGGCGACTGCGCGGCGACGGATGGCATCGACCTCACGGTGCAGGCGGTGCAGGACGGCAAGCGCGCGGCCGCCTCGATCGATGCGGCGCTGGCGGCGCGCGACGCGAAGGCGGCCTGAACGCGCGACGTATCCAGGCATACCGAGCACGACACCATTCTTCTGGAGCCGACCATGGCCGACCTTCGCTGCACCATCGCAGGCATCACTTCGCCGAATCCGTTCTGGCTGGCGTCCGCGCCGCCGACCGACAAGGCCTACAACGTCAACCGCGCCTTCGAGGCGGGCTGGGGCGGCGTCGTCTGGAAGACGCTCGGGCTCGATCCGCACGTCGTCAACGTCAGTTCGCGCTACGGCGCCGTGCAGTGGAACGGCCAGCGCATCGCGGGGCTGAACAACATCGAGCTGATCACCGACCGTCCGCTCGACGTGAACCTGAGAGAGATCGCGCAGGTGAAGCGCGACTGGCCGGACCGCGCGCTGATCGTGTCGCTGATGGTGCCGTGCAACGAACGCGACTGGAAATGGATCCTGCCGCTCGTCGAGGATACCGGGGCCGATGCGGTCGAACTCAACTTCGGCTGTCCGCACGGGATGAGCGAGCGCGGCATGGGCGCGGCCGTCGGGCAGGTGCCCGAATACGTCGAGATGGTCACGCGCTGGGTGAAGGAAGGCACGAAGCTGCCGTGCCTCGTGAAGCTCACGCCGAACATCAGCGATATCCGGATGGGGTCGCGCGCCGCATACAAGGGCGGCGCGGACGGCGTGTCGCTGATCAACACGATCAACTCGATCGTCGCGGTCGACCTCGATCAGATGGCGCCGATGCCGACGGTCGACGGCAAGGGCACGCACGGCGGCTATTGCGGGCCGGCCGTGAAGCCGATCGCACTGAACATGGTGGCCGAGATCGCACGCGACCCCGAAACGCCGAACCTGCCGATCTCGGGCATCGGCGGCATCTCGTCATGGCGCGACGCGGCCGAATTCATGGTGCTCGGCGCCGGCAGCGTGCAGGTGTGCACCGCGGCGATGCATTACGGATTCCGGATCGTGTCGGATCTCGCCGACGGGCTGTCGAACTGGATGGACGAGAAGGGCTACGCGACGCTCGACGATATTCGCGGCCGCGCGGTGCCGAACGTGACCGACTGGAAATACCTGAACCTGAAGTACGACATCAAGGCGCGCATCGACCAGGACCGCTGCATCCAGTGCGGGCTGTGCCATATCGCGTGCGAGGACACGTCGCACCAGGCGATCACGGCGACGAAGGACGGCGTGCGGCACTTCGAAGTGGTCGACTCGGAGTGCGTCGGGTGCAATCTTTGCATGCACGTGTGTCCGGTCGAGCAATGCATCACGATGGAGCGTGTCGATTCGGGCGACTACGCGAACTGGACCACGCATCCGAACAATCCGGCGAGTGCCGAAGCCGGTGCGGGCACCGCGGCGCCACCCGAGAAGCATGCGAAGGCGGCCTGACCGGCGTCCGGCGGCGCGCAATGTCCGCGCCGCCGCTTTTCGTGACCCCTGGGCCGGCATCGCACGATGCCGGCGCTGACGTTTTTCGTGGAGTGCGATCGATGACATCCGCAGCGAATCCCGCCGATCCCGACAGCGCCGCGGCGCGGGGCGGCAGCCTGTACAACGACGACCTCGCGCCGACGACGCCGGCGCAGCGCACGTGGAAGTGGTATCACTTCGCGGCGCTGTGGGTCGGGATGGTGATGAACATCGCGTCGTACATGCTCGCGGCCGGGCTGATCCAGGAAGGGATGTCGCCGTGGCAGGCGGTGATGACGGTGCTGCTCGGCAACCTGATCGTGCTCGCGCCGATGCTGCTGATCGGCCATGCGGGCGCGAAGCACGGCATTCCGTACGCGGTGCTCGTGCGCGCGTCGTTCGGCACACAGGGCGCGAAGCTGCCGGCGCTGTTGCGCGCGATCGTCGCGTGCGGCTGGTACGGCATTCAGACCTGGCTCGGCGGCAGCGCGATCTACACGCTGCTGAACATCCTGACCGGCAACGCACTGCACGGCGCGGCGCTGCCGCTCGTCGGCATCTCGTTCGGGCAGCTCGCGTGCTTCCTCGTGTTCTGGGTGCTGCAGCTGTACTTCATCTGGCACGGGACCGATTCGATCCGCTGGCTCGAGAGCTGGTCCGCGCCGATCAAGGTCGTGATGTGCGTGGCGCTCGTGTGGTGGGCGACGTCGAAGGCCGGCGGGTTCGGCTCGATGCTGTCGGCGCCGTCGCAGTTCGCGGTCGGCGGCAAGAAGGCCGGGCTGTTCTGGGCGACGTTCTGGCCGGGCCTGACGGCGATGGTCGGCTTCTGGGCGACGCTCGCGCTGAATATCCCCGATTTCACGCGCTTCGCGCAGTCGCAGCGCGACCAGATGATCGGGCAGTCGATCGGGCTGCCGCTGCCGATGGCGCTGCTGTCGGTGGTGTCGGTCGTCGTGACGTCGGCGACCGTCGTGATCTACGGCAACGCGATCTGGGATCCGATCGACCTGACGAGCCGCATGACGGGTATCGGCGTCGGCATCGCGCTCGTGATCCTCACGCTCGACACGATGTGCTGCAACCTCGCCGCGAATCTCGTCGGCCCGGCGTACGACTTCTCGAGCCTGTGGCCGAAGGCGATCTCGTACCGTACCGGCGGGATGATCACCGCGACGATCGCGATCGTGATGATGCCGTGGAAGATCCTCGCGACGACGGACGGCTACATCTTCACCTGGCTCGTCGGGTACTCGGCGCTGCTCGGGCCGGTCGCCGGCATCATGATGGTCGACTACTTCCTGATCCGCGGCACGCAGCTCGATACGCGCGCGCTGTTCGACGAACGCGGCGGCTTCAGCTACGCGCGGGGCTGGAACCCGGCCGCGCTCGCCGCGCTCGCGGTCGGCGTGCTGCCGAACCTGCCCGGCTTCCTGCATACCGCCTTTCCGGCGTCGTTCCCGAACGTGCTGGCGTTCTTCAACACGCTCTACACGTACGCGTGGTTCGTCGGCCTCGTGCTGGCGTCCGGCGTGTACGGCACCTGGATGAAGTGGCGCGCCGGACAGCGCGCGCAGATCGCGAGCGCATGACGCGCGACATGCGTGTCGAGCGGCACCCGACAGTCAACGAGGAGGCAACCCCATGGCAATCCTGATTCGCGGCGGCACCGTGGTCGATGCGGACCGCTCCTATCGCGCGGACGTGCTTTGCGCGGATCCGCAGGACGGCGGCACGATCCTGCAGATCGCGGAGCAGATCGACGCGCCGGCCGGCGCGAGCGTCGTCGACGCGCACGACCAGTACGTGATGCCGGGCGGCATCGATCCGCATACGCACATGGAACTGCCGTTCATGGGCACGACCGCGAGCGACGATTTCTACTCGGGCACGGCCGCCGGGCTGTCGGGCGGCACGACGAGCATCATCGACTTCGTGATCCCGAGCCCGAAGCAGCCGCTGATGGACGCGTTCCGTGAGTGGCGCGGCTGGGCCGAGAAATCGGCGGCCGACTACGGCTTCCACGTGGCCGTGACGTGGTGGGACGAGAGCGTGCACCGCGACATGGGCACGCTCGTGCGCGAGCATGGCGTGTCGAGTTTCAAGCATTTCATGGCGTACAAGAACGCGATCATGGCCGACGACGAGATTCTCGTGAACAGCTTCACGCGTTCGCTCGAACTCGGCGCGCTGCCGACCGTGCACGCGGAGAACGGCGAGCTCGTGTTCCGGCTGCAGCAGGCGCTGCTCGCGCGCGGCATGACGGGGCCGGAGGCGCATCCGCTGTCGCGGCCGCCGGAGGTCGAAGGCGAGGCCGCGAACCGCGCGATCCGCATCGCGCAGGTGCTCGGCGTGCCCGTGTACATCGTGCATGTGTCGGCCAAGGACGCGGTCGACGTGATCACGCGTGCGCGCAGCGAAGGGCTGCGCGTGTTCGGCGAAGTGCTGCCGGGCCACTTGGTGATCGACGAGGCCGTCTATCGCGACCCGGACTGGACGCGTGCGGCCGCGCACGTGATGAGCCCGCCGTTCCGCTCGGCCGAGCATCGCGAGGCGCTGTGGCGCGGGCTGCAGTCGGGGCAGCTGCATACGACGGCGACCGATCACTGCGTGTTCTGCGCATCGCAGAAGGCGATGGGCCGCAACGATTTCACGAAGATCCCGAACGGTTGCGGCGGTGTCGAGGATCGCATGTCGGTGCTGTGGCATCACGGCGTGAATCATGGCCGCATCACGCCGAACGAGTTCGTGCGGATCACGTCGACGAACGCCGCGCAGATCTTCAACCTGTATCCGCGCAAGGGCGCGGTGCAGGTCGGCGCCGATGCCGACCTCGTCGTGTGGGATCCGGCCGCGACGAAGACGATCTCGGTGAAGACCCATCACCAGCAGGTCGACTTCAACGTGTTCGAGGGGATGACGGTGCAGGGCGTCGCGACGCACACGCTCACGCGCGGCGCGCTCGCGTGGGCCGACGGCGAGCTGCGCGCGGTGCGCGGCGCGGGCCGCTACCTGGAGCGTCCGCCGGCGGCCGGCTATTACGAGGCCGCGCGGATCGCGAACCGGTTGCGCGAACCGCATCCGGTCGAGCGCGCGGGTTGAACGACGCGTGTCATGCGGGGCATGTCCGTTCGAGCGGAGAGCGGCATGCCCCGCGTGCGTTTTCCGCCAGGTAGATAGAACAACTGATCAAGTCGGATAGATGCGAAACGGGAAACGATCGATGCGGCTGGGCACGGTGATTTTGTCGGCGTTGCAGGCGCGCGTATCGAGCGAGTAACATCCACCCACCCCATGCAGGGGCCGCGAGCCAGGGCCGCTCGCCGGACAGTTCAAATAGTGAGAAAGGAGCACAAGGTGGATATTCTGCGCAGTCTCCTCGGTATGCTGTTCCTGTTGCTGGTTGCCTATCTGCTGTCGAACAATCGTCGGGCGGTGAGCGGCCGGACGATGATCGCCGCGCTGCTCACGCAGTTCGCGATCGGCGCGCTGGTGCTGTTCGTGCCGTCGGGCCGCGCGGCGCTGGCCGGGGCCGCGAACGGCGTCAATCGCGTGCTCGACATGGGCAATCACGGCATCGCGTTCGTGTTCGGCGGGCTGGTCGACGCGCGGATGTTCCAGCTGTTCGGCGACGGCGGATTCGTGTTCGGCTTGCGCGTGCTGCCGATGATCATCTTCGTCACCGCGCTGATCTCGGTGCTGTACTACATCGGCGTGATGAAGTGGATCGTCGCGATCCTCGGCGCGGGGCTCGCGAAAGTGCTCGGCGTGAGCCGCATCGAGGCATGTTCGGCCGTCGCGACGATCTTCCTCGGGCAGAGCGAGATGCCCGCGCTCGTGAAGCCGTTCGTGCGGAACATGACGAGCGCCGAGATCTTCACGGTGATGGCGAGCGGCATGGCGTCGGTCGCGGGCTCGGTGCTGGTCGGCTATGCCGGCCTCGGCGTGAAGATGGAATACCTGCTCGCCGCGTCGTTCATGGCCGTGCCCGGCGGCCTGCTGTTCGGCAAGCTGCTGTTTCCGACCGTCGAGCCGAGCCGCGTCGTGGTCGACGGTCTCGATTTCGACGACAAGCGCGCCGCGAACGTGATCGAGGCCGCGGCATCCGGCGCGTCGGTCGGGCTGCGCATCGCGATCAACGTCGGCGCGATGCTGATCGCGTTCGTCGGGCTGATCGCGCTGATGAACCTGATCGTCGGCGGCGCGGCCGCGTTCGCGGGCTTTCCGCAGGTCACGCTGGTGGGCATCATCGGCCACCTGTTCGCGCCGCTGGCGTGGATCATCGGCGTGCCGTGGCACGATGCGACGCTCGCCGGCAACTTCATCGGCGAGAAGCTGATCTTCAACGAGTTCGTCGCGTACGGCGACCTGTCGCCCTACCTGAAGGGCGGCGAGCACGTCGCGGCGGCCGGCCTGCAGGTGCTCGACCCGAAGACGCTCGCGATCGTGTCGTTCGCGCTGTGCGGCTTCGCGAACTTCTCGTCGATCGCGATTCTCGCGGGCGGCTTCAGCGCGGTCGCGCCGGAGCGCCGCTCGGAAGTCGCGCGGTACGGCCTGCGCGCGCTGACGGCGGCCACGCTGTCGAACCTGATGAGCGCCGCGATTGCCGGGCTGTTCTTTTCGCTGCATTGAATCGTGCAGTAGACTCCGACCGTTCGAAGAGAGGCAACGATGTTTCTACCGCAGGAATTCATTCGCAGGAAGCGCGACGGGCAACCGCTCGATCGCGACGGGATTGCCGCGTTCGTGCGCGGCGTGACAGACGGCAGCGTGACCGAGGGCCAGGTGGCCGCGTTCGCGATGGCCGTGTATTTCAACGACCTGAGCACCGAGGAGCGCGTTGCGCTGACGCTCGCGCAGCGCGACTCGGGCGACGTGCTCGACTGGCGCGCGCTCGATCTCGACGGGCCGGTGATCGACAAGCATTCGACCGGCGGCGTCGGCGATGTGGTGTCGCTGATGCTCGGGCCGATGGTGGCCGCGTGCGGCGGCTACGTGCCGATGATCTCCGGGCGCGGGCTCGGCCATACGGGCGGCACGCTCGACAAGCTCAGCGCGATTCCCGGCTACGACGTGATGCCCGCGACGGATGCGTTTCGTCGCACGGTGCGCGAGGTCGGCGTCGCGATCATCGGGCAGACCGCCCGGCTCGCGCCGGCCGACAAGCGCATCTATGCGATTCGCGACGTGACGGCGACCGTCGAGTCGGTCGCGATGATCACCGCGTCGATCCTGTCGAAGAAACTCGCGGCGGGGCTCGACGGGCTCGTGATGGACGTGAAGGTCGGCTCCGGCGCCTTCATGCCGACCGCGGAGAAATCGGCGGAACTGGCGCGCAGCATCGTCGACGTCGGCAACGGCGCCGGCATGAAGACGACCGCGATCCTCACCGACATGAACCAGTCGCTCGCGCCGTGCGCGGGCAATGCGCTCGAAGTCGCCTGCGCGATCGACTACCTGACGGGCAAGTCGCGCCCGGCGCGCCTGCATGACGTCACGATGGCGCTGTCGGCGGAGCTGCTCGTCACGGGCGGGCTGGCGCGCGACGTCGCGGCGGCGCGCGCGAAGCTGCAGGAGGCGCTCGATTCGGGTGCGGCGACCGAACGCTTCGCGAGAATGGTCGCGGCGCTCGGCGGCCCCGCGGACCTGATCGACGTGCCCGCCCGGCATCTGGCGCGCGCGGCGGTGATCGTGCCGGTTCCCGCGCCGGCGACCGGCGTGGTGCAGCGGGTCGATTGCCGCGGGCTCGGGCTGGCGGTCGTCGCGCTCGGCGGCGGCCGCACGCGCGCGGAGGACGCGATCGACGTCAGCGTCGGACTGACGGCGCTGGCGGAGATCGGGCAGCGCGTCGAGGCCGGCGAGCCGCTCGGCTACGTGCATGCGCGCGACGGCGCGGCGGCTGCACACGCGGTGGACGCGGTGCGGCGCAGCTACGTGCTCGGCGAGACGGGCGAAGCGCCACCCACCCTTTACCAGCAGATCGGCTGACCCCACTCCCGGAGGCATCATTTCGATGGAACGAGACGAACTGATCGAACAGGCCAGGGCGGCGCGCGAACGCGCGTATGCGCCGTATTCGCGCTTCAAGGTCGGCGCGGCGCTGCAGGCGCGCGACGGGACGGTCTTCCACGGCTGCAACGTCGAGAACGCGTCCTACGGATTGTGCAATTGCGCGGAGCGCACGGCGATGTTCTCGGCGATCGCCGCCGGCTATCGCCCGGGAGACTTCGCGCGGCTCGCGGTGGTCGGCGACACGGACGGCCCGATCGCGCCGTGCGGTGCGTGCCGCCAGGTGATCATCGAGATCGGCTTGCCCGACATCGAAGTGATCCTCGCCAACCTGAAGGGGGCCGTCGAGGTTACGACGGCCCGTGCGTTGCTGCCGGGCGCGTTCAGCCTGTAACGGCGCGCGCCGCGGCGGGTCGCACGCGTCACGCGCCTTCGCGCGTTTCGCGGATCGGGATCACGGTGCGCGCGCCGCACTGGCGCAGCAGGTCGCGCAGCTCGTTGATGACCGGAAACACCTCGTGGTTCCAGTCGGCGCCCTGGCGATCGTGCGCTTCCTGTTCGCGCTCGACGATCCAGCGATCCTCGCGGAAGATGCGCTCGGTGAACCACACGAGCAGCGGCCACGCGAGATCGAGCGCGAACGGGATGCCGGGCTTGTGGATCGACAGCAGGCCGAACGTGCGGTTGGTGCGCTGTTCGGCGTCGAGCGGCACGTAGACGATCCACAGGTCCATCACGAGCGTGCCTTCGCTCGAACGGATCTGCAGCGTCTGGTACGGGTAGCCGGTGCGCACCGTCATCACGCTCTTGTCGGACTGGTCGGCCGGCTTCTTGCTCGCGCCGAACACGAGCGCCTCGCCGACCGGCTGCTTGCCTTCCATCCGCGCGAACGTGTAGTCGACCTCGACCCAGTCGTCGCCGCGGCGACGGCCCACCGAGCGCGCGCGCATCTGCCCCATCTGCTTGCGGTGCAGGAACTGATGGTTCATGTCCATCAGGTTCTCGTGCATGAACGAGTAGTGGCACTTGACCTCGCGGCCGAAACGGCGCGTCTTGTACGCGCGGTTGTCCGCCGATTCGAGGGCGGGGAACGGCCGTTCCTCGGCGAGCGTCGCGTCGCCCGGGAACACGAAGATCAGCCCGTGCGCCTCGCGGCACGGATACGCGCGCACGCCGTTGGGCAAGCGCTCGCGGCCGAGATAGGGCACGTCGACGCAGCGGCCGCTGTCGCACGCGTAGGTCCAGCCGTGATAGCAGCAGCGCAGCGTTTCGCCGCTGACGACGCCCGCGTGCAGCGGCACCTGGCGGTGCGCGCAACGATCCTCGAGCGCGTACACGGCGCCGGACTCGGTGCGCACGAGCACGATCGGCTCGCCGGCGAAGTGCACGCCGAGCGTCTTGCCGCGCTTGAGCTCGCGCGACCACGCGAGCGGGTACCAGTGATCGGGATGAATCGGCACACGGCGCAGGTCGCGCACGGTGGCGCCGGAGGACGATTCTCCAACGGTGTTGCTGTCAGGCAAAGGCACTGCGAGCATGCGTGACGCCTCCTGGGCGGGTAGTCCGGGCGCCGCAAGAAGCGGCGGGCATCTGGAGAAGTCTACGCGAAGTTGCCCGCGACGGCGGACGCGATGCGGGTTTGCCCCGGCATGGCGCGACGAGTTTCGTTGATGCGGCGCAAATCGGGACGCAGGCGGCGCGCGCCGGTCGTGCCCGGCCGCGCGGCGGGCGGTATCCCGTTACGCGGCCGGTGGCGGGTCATGAACGGGCGTCGCGCCACAGCACCGCGTCGGAACGGTACAGCGCCGGGAAACGCTGCTTCAGCCCGGCGACCTTCGGCAGGTCGTTGAACGCGATATACGGCGCGTCGGGATGCAGTTCGAGGTAGTTCTGGTGATACGCCTCGGCCGGATAGAACCCCTTGTAGTCCTCGACCCGCGTGACGACGGGCGCCGGGAACACGTGCGCCGTGCCGAGCTGCGCGATGTACGCGGTCGCGACCGCGCGTTGCTGCGCGGTGGTCGGGAAGATCGCGGACCGGTACTGCGATCCTTCATCGGGGCCCTGCCGGTTGAGTTCGGTCGGATCGTGCGCGACCGAGAAGAACACCTGCAGCAGCCGGCCGTACGTGATCTGCGTCGGGTCGTAGACGATGCGCACCGATTCCGCATGCCCCGTCAGCCCCGAGCCGACGAGCGCGTAGTGCGCGGTTTCGGACGCGCCGCCCGCATAGCCCGCGGTGACCTGCTTCACGCCCTTGACGTGCTCGAACACGCCCTGTACGCCCCAGAAGCAGCCGCCGGCGAGCACGGCCGTTTCGTCGTGCGACGCGCTGGACGTCTCGTCGAGCGTCGGGGCGGGCACGGTGCGCATCGGCTCGGCGGAATTGACGATACGCTGGTAGCCGAACACGGCGGCGGCCGCGAAGGCGACGGCGCCGATGCGGCGCAGCAAGGTCGCGCGCCGTCGCGCCGCGGCATCACGGGGGGAGATCGGGATCATCATTTGCTCCTTTTCAATGGGTCGGGGACACGGCGCCGGGTGGCGGCGCACGCGATCAACCGAAAGTGAATGCGTACGCATCGACACCGGGATCGAGGAACTCGATCGCGAACGTGCGATCGGCGATCGCTCCCGGCTGCCGCACGAGCTGATACAGGCGCTGGCCGGTGACGGTGCCGTAGCCCCGCGCGTCGACGTCGGTGCCGTGCGCGGCGCCGGGGGCCGCGCCGTCGAGCGTCACGCGAAAGCGCACGGGCTGGCCGTTCGCACCCGGGCCGAGCACGAGGTGCAGATCGCGCGCATGGAAGCGGTACACGATCCGGCCGTCCGGCGCGGCGAGCGACGCGCGCTCGGCACCGACGTTCCAGGTGCCCGCGAGGCCCCAGTCGTTGAGGTCCGGCCGGGCCGGCGCGTCGTAGCGGTGCGCCGCATCGCGCACGGCGCCGCCCGGCGACGTGAAGCTCTCCGCACGCGTGTAGCCGACATAGGTTTCGGGCGAGCGGACGTCCGCGCTGTCGGCCGCCGCGAGCGCCCCGTTCGCGGGCGCACCGGCCAGCCCGAGCGGCACGTTCAGCGCTTCCGGATGGCCGGCTTCCGCGAGCAGCGACTGGATCGCGCGCTCCGACTGCGCGTATTCGCCTTCGCCGAAGTGGTGATGGCGCACGCGCCCTTGCGCGTCGACGAAGTAGTGCGCCGGCCAGTATTCGTTGTTGAATGCGCGCCAGATCGAATAGCCGTTGTCGATCGCGACCGGGTAGTCGATGCCCAGGTCGTGCACGGCCTTCTTCACGTTGCCGATGTCGCGCTCGAACGCGAATTCCGGTGCGTGCACACCGATCACGACGAGCCCGTACGGCGCGTACTTGCGTGCCCACGCGTTCGTGTACGGCAGCGTGCGCAGGCAGTTGATGCATGAATACGTCCAGAAATCGACCAGCACGACCTTGCCGCGCAGGCCGGCCGCGGTCAGCGGCGGCGAGTTCAGCCACTGCACGGCGCCGTCGAGCGACGGCAGCGTGCCTTCGACGGGCAGCGCGGACGGCGTCGTGACGGCCGCGCGCATCATCGCACCGCCACCGGCCGGTGCGCCGTCGGCGGCCGCGGCCATCATCGCGCCGCCGGTTGCGCTGTCGGCAGCGGTGCCGGTCGCGGCCATCGCGGCCGGTGCACCGTTCGAGCGTCCGCCGAGGCGGTCGACCAGCTTCGTCTCGAGGCCGCCCGTCGTGACGGTCGACAGCTGCGCGAGTGCGCCGGTGTCGAGGCCGAGCGCGATCGCGCCGACGCCGGCCAGCAGTGCCGCGCCGATCCCGCGCCGGATCCATTCGCCGGCGCCGAGCGAGCGCTTCATCGCGGCGAACACCTTGCCGCCGATCACGAGCGCCACGCCGAGCGAGGTCGCCGCGCCGGCCGCATACGCGACGAGCAGCAGCGTCGTACCGACGCTCGCGCCGCGCAGGGCGGCGCCGGTCAGCACGAGCCCGAGGAT
>NZ_JAAGPK010000103.1:0-233 GCF_017104685.1 Burkholderia sp. Tr-20355
GAAAAAAAAAACGATACCACATATCTGCCCATCTACATGGGCTACCGTGAGACGACACCTGTCAATCCGCTCGTGGTCTTCTAGATGGTGACGTAATAGCGCGTGTAGTTCAGTATCCCCGCATTGCCCACGCATGACCCTGAATGCTATTCGCAATGTGATGTCAACTAAGAGTGCGAGCAGATTGCGGGGTTGGTATACGAGGCTTCGACTGCTCTTTTCTCTACGTCTGG
>NZ_JAAGPK010000104.1:0-28791 GCF_017104685.1 Burkholderia sp. Tr-20355
CGCGCCGCGACGCGCGGCTCGCGATGCTCGCGGCGCTCGGTCCGGCCGGGCTCGCCGAGCAGCGCAGCGGCAACATGCTGTCCGGTTTCGCGAACGAGGAAGCGAAGGCGTGGGTGCGCTGGAACATGGCGCGCATCGTGCCGGCCGGCTACGCGCAGGCCACGCATCTGCTCGCGAATGCCGATCTCGCGACCGATCTCGCCGGCTTTCGCGGCCGCACGGCCGTGGCCGTCGGCGCGCACGACGCGATCACGCCGCCCGCCGCGTGCGAGCGGATCGCCGCGGCCGCGCACGTCGCGCTGCAGGTGATTCCGCAAGCAGGCCACGCCGGCTACGTGGAAGCGCCGGCCGTTTATTCCGCCTTGATCGACGGTTTCTGCCGTCAATGCGACCCACAGCGGGGGCTGGCATGAGCGAACCGCTGCAACGACCGGCATCCGAACACGCGAAGGCCGACGCGAACTATGTGGTGCCGGGCCTCGAACGCGGGCTGCGGATTCTGGCCGAATTCTCGCCGCGCGAGCCGGTGCTCGGCGCGCCCGAACTGTCGAAGCGGCTCGGCATTCCGCGCACGACGGTGTTCCGTCTGCTGCAGACGCTCGAATCGCTCGGCTTTCTCGAGCGTGCGGACAAGGATCGCAACTACAAGCTCGGCATCGCCGTGTTGCGGCTCGGCTTCGAATACCTGAGCTCGCTGGAGCTGACCGATCTCGGCCTGCCGGTGATCGAAAGCCTGCGCGATGCGACCGGCTTCACGACGCACATCGTGATCCGCGACGGCCGCGACGTGGTGTTCGTCGCAAAGGCGCAGAGCCAGTCGCCGGTGTTCAGCTCGATTCGCGTGAACGTCGGCACGCGCCTGCCCGCGCATGCGACGACCCACGGCCATGTGCTGATGGGCGACCTGTCGCTGAAGGAGCTGCATGCGCTGTATCCGGACGGCGCGCTGACCCGGATGACGAGCGCGACGCCGGAAACGGTCGACGCGCTGTACGACGTGATCCGCGAGGATGCGCTGCGCGGCTACGGCGTCAGCAATTCGTCGTTCGAGCGCGGCATCTCGGTGGTCACGGCGCCGGTGCGCAACGAGACGCAGAAGATCGTCGCGTGCATCACGGTGACGGTGCCGCGTCCGGAGATCGACGCGGCGCTGATCGCGGACGGGCTGATCGACAAGGTGCAGCGCGCGGCGGCGGAATTGTCGCGGCGGCTCAATTACCGCTCGGATGACGAGCACACGTTTCTGAAGGCTTTAGGACTCCGATGATTCAGATCGATCTGACCGGGCAGGTCGCGGTGGTGACGGGCGGTTCGTCCGGCATCGGCCTCGCGACGGCCGAACGGTTCCTGCAAGCGGGCGCGTCGGTTGCAATCTGCGGCCGCGACGGCGACCGCCTGGCGCGTGCCGAAGCGATGCTCGGCGGGAAATACCCGGGCGCGCAACTGCTCGCCGCGCGCTGCAACGTGCTCGACGAAGCCGACGTGGCTGCATTCGCGCAGGCGGTATCGGCGCGCTTCGGCCGTGCCGACATGCTGGTCAACAACGCCGGCCAGGGTCGCGTGTCGACCTTCGCCGATACGACCGACGACGCATGGCGCGAAGAACTCGAGCTGAAGTACTTCAGCATCATCCGCCCGACGCGCGCGTTCCTGCCGCTGCTGCGCGACGCGCAGGCGCCGACGATCACGTGCGTGAACTCGCTGCTCGCGCTGCAGCCGGAGCCGCACATGGTCGCGACGTCGTCGGCGCGCGCGGGCGTGCTGAGCCTCGTGAAGTCGCTCGCGACCGAACTGGCGCCGCAGCGCATCCGCGTGAATTCGATCCTGATCGGCATCGTCGAGTCGGGGCAGTGGCGCCGTCGCTACGACACGCAGGCGCAGCCCGGCGAAAGCTGGGAAGACTGGACGGGCGCGCTCGCCCGCAAGAAGAACATTCCGCTGAACCGCTTCGGCAAGCCTGACGAGGCCGCCTGGGCACTCTTTTATCTCGCAACGCATCTGTCGTCGTACACGACGGGCAGCCATATCGACGTTTCTGGAGGCTTTGCACGCCATGTCTAAAAAAACCACGGTTGGCGAGCTGATTGCCGCCTTTCTCGAGCAGTGCGGCGTGAAAACCGCATTCGGTGTCATCTCGATCCACAACATGCCGATCCTCGACGCGATCAACTCGCGCGGCAACATCCGCTATGTCGGCGCGCGCGGCGAAGCGGGCGCATTGAACATGGCCGACGGGCTGGCCCGCGTGTCGGGCGGCCTCGGCGTCGCGTTCACGAGCACCGGCACCGCGGCCGGCAATGCGGCCGGCGCGATGGTCGAGGCGCTGACGGCCGGCACCGCGCTGCTGCACGTGACGGGACAGATCGAGACGCCTTACCTCGACCAGGATCTGGCGTACATCCACGAAGCGCCCGACCAGTTGTCGATGCTCGACTCGATCTCGAAGGCCGCGTTTCGCGTGCGCACCGTCGAAACCGTGCTGCCGACGATCCGCGAAGCCGTGCGCATCGCGCAAACGGCGCCGACGGGCCCCGTGTCGGTCGAGATTCCGATCGACATCCAGGCAGCCGAAATCGAATGGCCGGAAGACCTCGCACCGGCGCACGTTACGGTGCGCGAGCATGACACCGCGCGCGTCGCGAAGCTCGCCGACGCACTCGCGGCGAAGCGCCGCCCGCTGCTGTGGCTCGGCGGCGGTGCGCGCCACGCACGTGAGGAAGTCGAACGCCTCGTGAAGCTCGGCTTCGGCGTCGTGACGAGCGTGCAGGGCCGCGGCGTGCTGCCCGAGGATCATCCGGCGACGCTCGGCGCGTTCAACGTGCACGCGTCCGTCGAGGCGTTCTACAAGACCTGCGACGCGCTCGTCGTCGTCGGCTCGCGCCTGCGCGGCAACGAGACGCTGAAGTACAAGCTCGCGCTGCCGCAGCCGCTGTTCCGCGTCGACGCCGATGCGCTCGCCGACAACCGCGGCTACCGCAACGAACTGTTCGTGCACGGCGATTCGAAGCGCGTGCTGGCCGAACTGGCCGATCGCCTCGAAGGCCGCCTGTCGGTCGATCCGCAATTCGCGGCCGATCTCGCGGCGGCCCGCGAACAGGCGGTGGCCGACGTGTCGAAGGGCCTCGGGCCGTACAAGAAGCTCGTCGACACGCTGCAGGGCGCGGTCGGCCGCGACTACAACTGGGTGCGCGACGTGACGATCTCGAACAGCACGTGGGGCAACCGCCTGCTGAAGATCTTCGAGCCGCGCTCGGGCGTGCATGCGCTCGGCGGCGGCATCGGCCAGGGCATCCAGATGGGTATCGGCGCGGCGCTCGCGGGCGCCGCGGCGAAGACGGTCTGCCTCGTCGGCGACGGCGGCCTGATGGTCAACGTCGGCGAACTCGTGACGGCCGTGCAGGAAAACGCGAACGTGATGATCGTGCTGATGAACGACCAGTGCTACGGCGTGATCCGCAACATCCAGGACGCGCACTACGGCGGCCGCCGCTGCTTCGTGCAGTTGCACCAGCCCGATTTCGCGCAGTTCTGCGCGAGCTTCGGCCTCACGCACTACCGGATCACGTCGCTCGACGACGCCGAGGCGATCGTGCGCGAAGGGCTGGCGAAGGACGGGCCGGTGATGGTCGAAGTCGACATGCTGTCGGTCGGCACGTTCGCGTCGCAGTTCGCGGGCCCGCCGGTGAAGAAGGAAGCGCCGACGGAGCGCCAGTATGCGTAACGCGCACGCACCCGTCGACGTCGCGATGATCGGCTTCGGCGCGATCGGCGCGGCCGTGTACCGCGCGGTCGAGCACGATGCGTCGCTGCGCGTCGCGCACGTGATCGTGCCGGAACACCAGCGCGCGGAGGTACAGCGCGTGCTCGGCGGTGCGGTGGAGGTCGTGTCGTCGGTCGACGCACTGGCCCGCCGCCCCGAGTTCGCGCTCGAATGCGCGGGCCACGGCGCACTCGTCGATCACGTCGTGCCGCTGCTGAAGGCCGGCACCGACTGCGCGGTCGCCTCGATCGGCGCGCTGTCCGATCTCGCGCTGCTCGACCTGCTGTCGCGGGCGGCCGACGAAGGCGGCACGACGGTGACGCTGCTGTCGGGCGCGATCGGCGGCATCGACGCGCTGGCGTCCGCGAAGCAGGGCGGCCTCGACGAAGTGCTGTACGTCGGCCGCAAGCCGCCGCTCGGCTGGCTCGGTACGCCGGCCGAGGCCTTGTGCGACCTGCGTGCGATGACCGGGGAAAAGGTGATCTTCGAAGGCACTGCGCGCGACGCCGCGCGGCTGTATCCGAAGAACGCGAACGTCGCGGCAACCGTGGCGCTCGCGGGCCTCGGCCTCGACGCGACGCACGTGCGGCTGATCGCCGATCCGGCGGTCGAGCGCAACGTGCACCGCATCACCGCGCGCGGCGCGTTCGGCGAGATGTCGCTCGAAATGAGCGGCAAGCCGCTGCCCGACAACCCGAAGACGTCCGCGCTGACGGCGTACAGCGCGATCCGCGCGCTGCGCAACCGCGCGGCCCGCTGCGTGATCTGACCGGGCCTTCGACCGTCCGCCCGCGCCACGGCGAGGGCGGACGCGCAGACACAGAATTGTGGGACTTGTGACATGACTCCTTTCGATACCAGCCTCGTACCCGACGGCACCATCCTGGTGGGCGGCGAGTGGCGGCGCGGCCGTGGCGCGCCCTACGCGAGCATTTATCCGGCCGACCAGTCGCTGAACATGGAAGTGTCGACGGCGAACGCGGAAGACGCGGCCGAAGCCGTCGAGGCCGCCGACGCCGCCTGGCGTCGCGCCGATTGGGCCGGGCTGAAGCCGCACCAGCGCGCGCAGGTGCTGTACCGCATTGCCGACCTGATCATGCAGCGCCACGAGGCGCTCGCGAATCTGCAGCGCCGCGACAACGGCAAGCCGATCGGCGAGACGCGCGTGCTGGTGGCGAGTGCGGCGAACACGTTCCGCTATTTCGCGGCGTGCCTCGAGACGCTCGACGAGGAACTGACGCCGTCGCGCGGCGATTACCTGACGATGAGCGTGTACGAGCCGATCGGCGTGATCGCGGCCATCACGCCGTGGAATTCGCCGATCGCGTCCGATGCGCAGAAGCTCGCGCCGGCGCTCGCCGGCGGCAACGCGGTCGTGCTCAAGCCGGCCGAAGTCACGCCGCTCGTGTCGCTCGCGCTGGCGCGCATCTGCGAGGAAGCCGGCGTGCCGAAGGGCGTGTTGAGCGTGCTGCCGGGCAAGGGCTCGGTGATCGGAGACGTGCTCGTGCGCCATCCGCTGGTGAAGAAGGTGTCGTTCACGGGCGGCACCGAAGTGGGCCGCGGCATCGCGCGCCTCGCGGCCGAGAAGCTGATGCCGGTGTCGCTCGAACTCGGCGGCAAGTCGCCGACGATCGTCTGCGACGACGCCGATCTCGATCACGCGGTCAACGGCGTGCTGTACGGCATCTTCAGCTCGTCGGGCGAAGCGTGCATCGCCGGTTCGCGGCTGTTCGTGCAGCGCGCGGTGGCCGACGAATTCATGAAGCGCCTGGTGGCCGGCGCCCGCAAGCTGCGCGTGGGCGACCCGACGCGGCCCGACACGCAGATGGGGCCGCTGATCACCGCGAAGCATCGCGAATCGGTGGAGCGCTACGTCGCGCTCGGTCTCGAGGAAGGCGGCCGCCTGCTGTGCGGCGGCGAGCGGCCGTCGGGCGACGGGCGCGAGAACGGCTTCTTCTATCAGCCGACGATTCTCGAAGGCTTGCCGAACAGTGCACGCATCTGCCAGGAAGAAATCTTCGGGCCCGTGCTCGTCGCGATGCCGTTCGACGACGAAGCGTCGCTGATCGCGCAGGCGAACGACAGCGTGTTCGGCCTCGCGGCCGGCATCTGGACGCGCGACTACAAGCGCGCCTGGCGCATCGCGCGCGCGCTCGAAACGGGCACCGTATGGATCAACACGTACAAGCTGTTTTCGATTTCCACGCCGTTCTCGGGCTGGAAGGAGAGCGGAATGGGGCGCGAGAAAGGGCGTCTCGGCATCCGCGAGTACATGCAGCAGAAGAGCCTCTACTGGGGCTTGAACGACGCGCCGCTGCCGTGGGCGAACTGAGCGAAGGGGAATGACGCAATGAGCATTTTGGGAATCGAGCAGATCACATACGGCGTCGACGATCTCGCGACCTGCCGGCGCTTTTTCGCCGACTGGGGGCTGAAGGAAATCGCGTACGACGACACGCGTGCGCGTTTCGAGACGCTGAACGGCTGCACCGTGCTGGCCGTCAAGGCCGACGATCCGGCGCTGCCGCCGGCATTCGAGGCGGGTCCGACGCTGCGGGAAGTCACGTGGGGCGTCGCGACGCAGGGCGAACTCGACGCGCTGCGCACGACACTCGCCGGCCAGCCCGGCTATTACGCGCAGGACGATGCGGTCGGCTGTATCGACCCGAACGGCATGGCGATCCGCATCGAAGTCACGCGCAAGCGCGCCCTCGACATCACGGGCTCGCCGTCGAACGTGTGGGGCCGGACGCTGCGCGTCGACCAGCCGAGCCCGATCTACGCACGCGCGGAGCCGGTCGAGGTCGGGCATGTCGTGTTCTTCACGAACTGCCTCGACGCGCAGGAAAAGTTCTATCACGAACTGCTCGGCTTCGAGACGTCGGACCGCTACCCGGGCCGCGGCGCGTTCATGCGTTGCGCGCCGCACGGCGGCCACCACGACCTGTTCCTGCTCGCGCTGCCGACGGGCAAGCGTGGCCTGAACCACGTCGCGTTCACCGTGCGCGACATCCATGAAGTGTTCGGCGGCGGCATGCATATCGACCGCTGCGGCTGGGAAACGCAACTCGGTCCGGGGCGGCACCCCGTGTCGTCCGCGTACTTCTGGTACTTCCAGAATCCCGCCGGCGGTCTGATCGAGTACTACGCGGACGAAGACATGCTGACGCCCGAATGGCAGCCGCGCGAATTCGAGCCGGGCCCGACCGTGTTCGCCGAATGGGCCGTCGACGGCGGCCTCGACGGCAACACGCGCCGGCAGAAGCACGCGCAGGCGCCGGAAGGCAAGTTCATGACGGAGCGCAAATCATGACCGAAGCGAATACGTCCGCGCAGCCCGCGCCGGGCACGGTCGTCGTGATCGGCGGCGGCCAGGCCGCCGGCTGGGTGCTGAAGACGCTGCGCGCGCAAGGCTACGCGGGCCGTCTCGTGATGATCGCCGACGAGCCGCACCTGCCGTACGAGCGTCCGCCGCTGTCCAAGGCCGTGCTGGCCGGCGACGTCGACATCGAGACCGTGCGCGTCGTGCGTCCCGACGAATTCGACGCGTTGAACGTCGAGGCGTGGCAGCCGGAACGCGCGGCCTCGATCGACCGTGCGCGGCGCGTGGTGACGACCGCGAGCGGGCGCGAGATCGAATACGACCGGCTCGTGATCGCGACCGGCGGCACGTCGCGCCGCCTGCCCGATTCGATCGTCAGGACGCCGAATCTGCATTACCTGCGCACGCTCGACGAAGCGGCCGCGCTCGGCGAGAAGCTGCGTGCGAGCCGGCGCGTGCTCGTGATCGGCGGCGGCTGGATCGGCCTCGAAGTCGCGGCGACCGCGCGCAAGCTCGGCGTCGACGCGGTCGTGGTCGAAGGCGCGCCGCGGCTGTGCGGCCGCTCGGTGCCGCAGATCGTGTCGGATTTCCTGCTCGACCTGCATCGCTCGAACGGGGTCGACGTGCGCACGGGCGCGGCGCTCGCGTCGCTCGACCCGCAGCCGGACGACGCATCGAAGGTACGCGCAACGCTCGCCGACGGCACGACGATCGACGCCGATTTCGCGGTGGCCGGCATCGGCCTCGCGCTGAACGCGTCGCTCGCGAGCGATGCGGGGCTGGCGGTCGACGACGGCATCGTCGTCGACGAATTCGGCGCGACCAGCGACCCGGCGATTTTCGCGTGCGGCGACGTCGCGAACCATCACAACGGCTGGCTGAAGCGGCGCGTGCGGCTCGAATCGTGGGCCAATGCGCAGAACCAGGCGATCGCGGCGGCGAAGGCCGTGCTCGGCGTGCGCGCGCCGTATGCGGAGATTCCGTGGTTCTGGTCCGATCAGTACGACGTGAACCTGCAGATTCTCGGCGATCTGCCGGCCGATGCGCAGCTCGTCGTGCGCGGCGAGCTCGCCGCGCGCCGTGCGACGCTGTTTTTCGTGGGCGATGGGCAGGTGAGAGGTGTCATCGCCGTGAACAACGCACGTGAGCTGAAGCTCGCGCGCAAGTGGATGAACCAGGGCCGGGCCGTGGATACGGAAGCCCTGGCAGACACAACCCAAGCGCTTGCCTGACCGGCGAAAGACCAGGAGATCCCCCGCATGAGCACTTTCGACAACGTCGTGGCCGGTCGCGCCACGATGGAAGCTGCCGCCTCCACGCCCGGCGCGATCATCGCGCGGCTCGAGCGGCTTCCGGCCAACGCGATGCAGATCCGCGCGCGCGTGCTGATCGGCACCGCGACATTCTTCGACGGCTTCGACGTGATCACGATCGCGGCGACGCTGCCGTTGCTGATTCACAAATGGGGACTGTCGCCGACGCAGATCGGCATGCTGATCGCGTCCGGCGCGATCGGCCAGCTGATCGGCGCGTTCCTGTTTCCCGCGCTCGCGGAAAAACACGGTCGCGTGAAGGCGATCGCGTGGAGCTCGGCCGTGATCGGCATCACCAGCATCGCGTGCGGCTTCGCGCCGACCTTCGAGGTGTTCGTGCTGCTGCGGATCCTGCAGGGGCTCGGGCTCGGCGGCGAGCTGCCGGTCGCCGCGACGTACATCAACGAGATCACGCGCGCCCATGGCCGCGGCCGTTTCGTGCTGCTGTACGAGATCGTGTTCCCGATCGGGCTGCTCGTGTCGATGGCGCTCGGTGCGTGGCTCGTGCCGCGCTTCGGCTGGGAAATCATGTACTTCGTCGGCGGGTTGCCGCTGATCCTGGCGCTCGTGCTGACGCGCCTCGTGCCGGAATCGCCGCGCTGGCTCGCGTCGCGCGGACGGCTCGCGGAAGCCGGGCGCGCGACGAGCGCGTTCGAAGCGTCGGTGCGCGGCGATCTGCCGCCCGTCACGCAGACGGCCGCGTTCGACGAGATGGTGCGCCAGCATCCGAAGCGCAGGATGAGCGACCTGTTCCGCGCCGCGTATCGCAAGCGCACGCTCGCGGTGGCGACGTTGTGGGCGACCTGCGGGTTCATCCAGTACGGGCTGTCGACGTGGCTGCCGACGATCTACAAGAACTTCTATCACGCACCGCTGCAGCTCGCGCTGAATCTCGCGGTGATCGGCTCGGTGATGGGCGTGCTCGGCTCGCTGGCCTCCGCGCTGCTGGTCGACAAGCTCGGCCGCAAGCCGGTGATCGTGTGGTCGTTCGTGCTGTGCGCGCTGTCGCTGGCGCTCGCGGGTGTCTATCACGCGTCGTCGGTGTACGTCGTCGCGATCTTCTGCTCGCTGTCGCTCGGGTTGATGGCGTCGGGGTTCATCACCGCGTACGTCTACACGCCGGAGCAATATCCGACGAGCATCCGCGCGTCGGGCTGCGGGCTCGGCAGCGCATGGCTGAAGATCGCGTCGTTCGTCGCGCCGATGGTCGTGCCGCACGCGATCATCGGCGGGAACCTCGCGCCCGCGTTCTACCTGATCGGCATCGTGCCGCTGATCGCGGCAGTGACCGTGCATTTCGTCGGGATCGAGACGAAGGGGAAGGTGCTGGAGGCGCTGGAGGCGTGAGCGCATGCCGCGATGGCGGATGAAGTGAACGGAAGGGCCCGGGTGAGGTTTCCCGGGCCTTCTTGTTTCGGGGCGACCCGGTCGTGTCGCGTAGTTGGCCGCTCGGGTGCGCAATTGTTGACGGACGGCTGGCGTGTTCTAATTCACGGTCGCCATTTCGTCAGACCATTGCCATGCCCCTGTTCGAACCCGTCACGCTGGATACCTCCCGCCTCGTCCTGAGGCCGCCTCGCGAAGCCGACGCGCAGGCGTTCTTCGAGATCTGGTCGGATGCCGAAGCGATGCGCTATTTCTCGTTCTCGCCGATGACGCGGATCGAGCAGGCCGCGGAGCGCGTCGCGCGCAACCTGACGACGTCCGCGAGCGGGCAGGACCTGATCTGCGTGCTCGAACTGCGCGAAACCGGCGAGGCGCTCGGCGAATGCGTGCTGTTCCATGCGCACGAGCAATGCCGGCGCGCCGAGATCGGTTTCAGCCTGCGGCCCAGGTTCTGGCGCGGCGGATACATGCGCGAAGCGGCGACGGCCGTGATCGAGCATGCGTTCGGCGTGCTGAAGCTGAACCGGATCGAGGCCGATATCGATCCGCGCAACGTCGCGTCGGCGCGGCTGCTCGAAAGCCTCGGCTTCGCGCGGGAAGGGTTGCTGCGCGAACGCTGGATCGTCGGCGACGAAGTGTCGGACAGCGCGTTGTACGGGTTGCTGGCGAGCGATCGGCGCGGGTGAGCCGGTGTGACTTGCCGGATTCGCGAGGCGAACGTACGCTTTGTCGATACCACGGTCCACCATTGGGTCTCGTCCATGCAAGCCCATCCCCTGCGTCTGTCTCCCGGCGACGATCTGCGCGGTGCCATCGAGACGGCATTACGCCAGCACGAATCGCACGCCGCCTTCGTCATCCAGGGCATCGGCAGCCTGAGCGTCGCGCAACTGCGCTTCGCCGGTGTCGACGCGCCGACCGAACTGCGCGGCGACCTCGAAATCCTGACGCTGGCCGGCTCGGTGTCGCCGGACGGCGCGCACCTGCACATGTCCGTTTCGGATGCGCACGGCCGCGTGTCCGGCGGCCATGTGTCGGGCGGCTGCGTGGTGCGCACGACGGCCGAGATCCTGCTCGTGCTGCTGCCCGCGCACCGTTTCTCGCGCGAGCTCGACGCGGGCACCGGCTTCAACGAGCTGGTCATCCGGCGAGAGCAGGGTGGCGGCGCCGCATGAGTGTCGCGCCGCGGCGCTGGCATGGCCGATCATTCGAGCCCTTCTCGTTACCGCTCATTCCGCAAGATACGATTCATGGACGACTCCGACATCGAACAGAAGGCGTGGAACCTCGTCCGGGCCTGGCTCGAAGGCGCGACGCCCGAGCAGTGGCACCGGTTCGCCGCACGCTCCAATTACGACGGCAACGGCGGCGCGTTGCGCTGGCTGCTGGACAACCGCAACGTCGATCGCGCGACCGCGTTGCTGATCTACTGGAATCTCGGCGCTGCGTGGTTCGTGCAGTACGCGAACGAAAGCGATCTGGGCCCCGCGTCGTATCAACGCGATACGTTCCGGCTGCTTCGCGAAATCGAGCAACGGTACGCCGACGGCTATTACGCCGATCACGGAATCTGGTTCGATCCGCACGACTTCGATGGCGCGGGGCCGAACGATTATCCGGACGTCCCGGTCGCGCGGCCCGTGCCGGCGCTGATGCTGCAGCCGACCGACGGCCGCGAGTACGTCGATCTCGAAGAAGCGGACGGGTATGACGAGGGTTTGCCGTTCGACGTGGTCGAGCAGTTGCACGCGCTGTACGACTGACCGGGCATTCGCGCCCGGTCGCCGGCGCACAAAAAAAGGCGCCGCAGCCATTCGGCCCGCGGCGCCTTTCGGTGCGCTGCGGCGTCGACCACCCGCCGCAGCCCGACTGCGTGCTTAGATCTGCACGGTGTCGGCCACTTCCTTGAAGTCTTCGATCTGGTCGAAGTTCATGTACTTGTAGATCTTGTCGCCGTTCGCGCTGAGCACGCCCATGTCGGCCATGTACTCTTCCTTGGTCGGGATCTTGCCCAGACGCGAGCAGATCGCCGCCAGTTCCGCCGAGCCGAGATACACGTTCGTGTTCTTGCCGAGACGGTTCGGGAAGTTGCGGGTCGACGTCGACATGACCGTCGCGCCTTCGCGCACCTGAGCCTGGTTACCCATGCACAGCGAGCAGCCCGGCATTTCGGTGCGTGCGCCGGCCGTGCCGAACACGCCATAGTGGCCTTCTTCCGTCAGCTGCTTCTGGTCCATCTTGGTCGGCGGCGCGACCCACAGCTTGACCGGGATGTCGCGCTTGCCTTCCAGCAGCTTCGACGCGGCACGGAAGTGACCGATGTTGGTCATGCACGAGCCGATGAACACTTCGTCGATCTTCGCACCGGCGACGTCGGACAGCGTCTTCACGTCGTCCGGGTCGTTCGGGCAGGCGACGATCGGCTCGTGGATGTCGGCGAGGTCGATCTCGATGACGGCCGCGTACTCGGCGTCGGCATCCGGCGCGAGCAGTTGCGGGTCGGCCAGCCACTGTTCCATCGCCGCGATACGGCGCTGCAGGCTGCGCGGATCCTGGTAGCCCTGCGCGATCATCCACTTGAGCAGCGTGATGTTGCTGTTCAGGTACTCGATGATCGGTTCCTTGTTCAGGTGCACCGTGCAACCGGCGGCCGAACGCTCGGCGGACGCATCCGACAGCTCGAACGCTTGCTCGACCTTCAGGTCGGGCAGGCCTTCGATTTCGAGGATGCGGCCCGAGAAGATGTTCTTCTTGCCTTGCTTGGCGACCGTCAGCATGCCTTGCTTGATCGCATACAGCGGGATCGCGTTGACGAGGTCACGCAGCGTGACGCCCGGCTGCATCTTGCCCTTGAAGCGGACCAGCACCGATTCCGGCATGTCCAGCGGCATCGTGCCGGTGGCGGCCGCGAACGCGACGAGGCCCGAGCCCGCCGGGAAGCTGATGCCGATCGGGAAGCGCGTGTGCGAATCGCCGCCGGTGCCGACGGTGTCGGGCAGCAGCATGCGGTTCAGCCACGAGTGGATCACGCCGTCGCCCGGGCGCAGCGCGATACCGCCACGCGTGCTGATGAAGTTCGGCAGCGTCTGGTGCGTCTTCACGTCGACCGGCTTCGGATACGCGGCGGTGTGGCAGAACGACTGCATCACGAGGTCGGCCGAGAAGCCGAGGCAGGCGAGATCCTTCAGTTCGTCGCGGGTCATCGGGCCCGTGGTGTCCTGCGAGCCGACCGAGGTCATCTTCGGTTCGCAGTACGTGCCCGGACGCACGCCCTGGCCTTCCGGCAGACCGCATGCGCGGCCGACCATCTTCTGCGCGAGCGAGAAGCCCTTGCCGCTGTCGGCCGGCTGGTGCGGCAGGCGGAACAGCGTCGACGGCGCGAGGCCGAGCGCTTCACGCGCCTTCGCGGTCAGGCCGCGGCCGATGATCAGCGGAATGCGGCCGCCGGCGCGCACTTCGTCGAACAGCACGTCGGACTTGACCTGGAATTCGGCGATCACTTTGCCATCTTTCAGCGCCTTGCCTTCGTACGGGCGCAGTTCGACCACGTCGCCCATTTCCATCTGCGACACGTCGAGCTCGATCGGCAGCGCGCCGGCATCTTCCATCGTGTTGTAGAAGATCGGGGCGATCTTGCCGCCGAGGCACACGCCGCCGAAGCGCTTGTTCGGGACGAACGGGATGTCTTCGCCGGTGAACCACAGCACCGAGTTGGTGGCCGACTTGCGCGAGGAGCCGGTGCCGACCACGTCGCCCACGTACGCGACCAGGTGACCCTTTTCCTTCAGCGATTCGATGAACTTGACCGGGCCGCGCTTGCCGTCTTCTTCCGGCGTGATGCCCGGGCGCGCGTTCTTCAGCATTGCCAGCGCGTGCATCGGGATGTCCGGGCGGGTGGTGGCGTCCGGCGCCGGCGACAGGTCGTCGGTGTTGGTCTCGCCCGTCACCTTGAAGACGGTGATGGTCAGGCTTTGCGGCACTTCCGGACGGCTCGTGAACCATTCGGCGTCGGCCCAGCTCTGCAGCACGGCCTTCGCGTGCGCGTTGCCCTTGTCGGCGAGTTCCTTCACGTCATGGAACTGGTCGAACATCAGCAGGGTTTTCTTCAGCGCGTCGGCCGCGACGGCCGCGACCGCGTCGTCGGACAGCAGCTCGATCAGCGGCTGGATGTTGTAGCCGCCCAGCATCGTGCCGAGCAGTTCGGTGGCGCGTGCGCGCGAGATCAGCGGGCAGGCGGTTTCGCCCTTGGCCACGGCGGCCAGGAAGCCGGCCTTCACGCGGGCGGCTTCGTCGACGCCGGCAGGCACGCGATGGGTGATCAGGTCGACCAGCGTCTGCTCTTCGCCGGCCGGCGGGTTCGTCAGCAATTCGACCAGTTCGGCGGTCTGCTGAGCCGTCAGCGGGAGGGGAGGAATACCGAGCGCGGCGCGGGCGGCCACGTGAGCACGAAAGTTTTCAAGCATGGGGAGACCTGCTGATATTGCGTTTGAGGGGAAGGCCTTGCCGGCACTCCGGGGCGATTCCAGGCACTGCTTTGAGCGGGATTCTAATCTCAATGGTCTGGAACGTCAAATGTCTTATGTCTTATATAAGAGTTGATGTGCGAAGGGCCGGGCATCGGGGCTGCATGGCCGAGCTGGCCTTGTCTGGCGTGGCCCGGTGGGCGGCCGGCGAGCCCGGATCAGGTTGCCGGTGCCGCACATTTCTGCACAAGTACGCGGGAAACGGCACACACGCGGCGCGTTCGCGCGGCTACGCTTCCTGTCGCGCAGCTTGCGATCGGGGTGTGACAGCGCGAGGCGGAAATTGGCGCGTGCCCGCCGATTCGTCCCCGGCGGCGGCTATTCTCTTACTCCGGTGTTCAGGACCATGCGATCCAGAGACTCGATTTTCCTGGCGATGTCGCTCGTCGCGTCGTCGGTCGTTCATGCGGCGGCGACCGGCGACGAAACGCGTCGCGAGGCGAGCCGGCCCGTCGCGCTCGTCTATCGCGGCCCCGCCGCGTGCGATGGCTGCCCCGAGGCGATCGCCAGCCGCCTGCGGGAATCGGACGACAAGTTCAAGGTGATCTACGTCGGCCCGGCGGAAAAACTCAAGATCACGCCCGCCGCGCTGGCCGGTGCGGCGTTGTATGTGCAGCCCGGCGGGGGGCAGGACATTTCCGGCGCGGCGGCCAGCATCGGGAAAAATGCAATCAGGGCCGTGCGGCGTTACGTGTCGAACGGCGGGCGTTACCTGGGGCTCTGCATGGGCGCGTACCTGGCGGGCGAACACGGTTTCCGGCTGGTCGACGGCGAGATCGATTCCGAGGTCGGCCGGCCGGGCTCGGCGCTTCACGGCATCGCCGACACGGTCACGCCGGTCGTCTGGCGCGGCAAAAGGCGCTGGATCTACTATCAGGACGGCGCGATGCTCCCGGCCGTGCCGGCCGGCTCGGGCGGTGTCGTGCTGGCGACGTATCCGAACCGCGATATCGCCGCCGCGACGTACCGCTACGGCAGAGGGCGCGTCGGGCTCGCCGGCCCGCATCCCGAGGCCGATGAAAGCTGGTATCGCCGGTACGGCCTCAGGAACCCGGACGGCGTGTTGCCGGACATGGCCGATGACCTGATTCGCGCGACGATGGCGCCGTAGCGGCGCGGTTGCGGGGCGTGACTTATTTCCGCTTCGCCCGGTACGCGTCGAGATTTTTCCGCGCCTGCGCGCGGATGGCGCGTTGCATGAACGGCGTCCAGCCGAGCAGCGCGCCTTTCAGCCCGAGCGCCTGACGCGCCCAGCGCCACAGGTCGAAACTGTCGCGATGCTCGACGATGCGTCCGTCGCGAAACCGGAACCGCGCGTCGATCCGGTTGCCCACCATCCGGCCGGTCGCGGCGAACCGGTAGTGCGCGATCCACGCGGCACGCCCGGCCTGTTCGTCCGCCGCCACGTCGCCGAACGTCAACGAGAATTCCTGCGCCCGCGCGACCAGCATGCGCCACATGTCGCGGGCGAGGTCGCCGCGCAGTTCGCCGAACGCGGGATCGCTGAAGATGACGTCGTCGGCATAGCAGGCGAGCATCGCGTCGATGTCGCGCTGCTGGAAGGCCGTGTAGAAGCGCTGGATCAGTTCGGTGTTCGGATGACTCATCGTGGGGCGTGGCGGAGGGGCGGACCATGACGTCCGTCGAAGCGTCGATAAGGAAAATGGCGCCGAGCGGCGTGAGCGGGCGGTTTCGCCCGCGGCCGGCATGTTACAGGATGCGCGTCAACGATTCGCCATCGTGACGTCCCGCTCGTCTCGCCCGGTCACCAGGCAACCGGACATGTAGGCCTCGCTCTGGCTGCCGGCGGCGGCCTCGCCGAAGCCGCGGCCGAGCGCGTCGGCCTTCACCTGCGCGGCGCCCTGCTCGCACGCGAGCGGGCTGGCGTCGCGGCCCTGTGCATGCAGGATCGCGCGATCGCCGATCAGATAGGCCAGCAGCGCGAATACGGCGATATGTACGGTTCGTCTCATGATTCGTCTCCTCGTCGCTGCAGCGTAACGCGGATACGTCTGACGAAGCACTTGGGGCTTCCCCCGGTAAACATCTGCTGAAAACGGCGGCGGGGGCGGTGTGATCCCGCCCTGTCTAACGTCGCCGCGCCGGCGCGCGGGTGATTCGCGCGAGTTTGACGAATGTCAGGGTGCGGACGGGCGGCGGCGGTTGCGCGGCCGCTCGAGGCGATAGCATGAACACATGATTTGACGGAATGCGATGGCGGATCAATGCCCCGGTTCCGGCAAGCAGGTGCATGTCGAATATCGCTGTCGAAATAGTGAGGAATCCAAATGCTTAACGTCTCTTCCGTCCTGCTCAGTCTCGCCCCGATGTGGGCCATCCTGCTGCTGGCGTCGTCCGCCGCCGCCTATTTCGTGTTCTGGCGCAAGGTCATCGACTGAACGCCGCTCGATGACAGGACGTGCGCGACGCACCGTGCGCGCACGTCCTCGCCGCGCGTTCGACGGCCGACGGCGCAAGCCCGCGGCCCGTCACGCGACCGGCGGCAAGGGCATCCCCGCGCCCGATGCCGGTCATTGCACGGCCGTCACCGGCACATTCGAAATCCGCACCAGCCGGCCCATCACGCTGCGGCGAAACACCGACATCAGCGCATGCAGCGGATCGTGCCGCGGCGCGACCACCACGATCTCGTCGCATCCGGTCTCGGCTGCCGCGGTTGCGATCGTGTCGGCCACCGGGCCGACCTTCATCACGACGGTGTATTTGACGCCGGCTTCCCGCAGGATCCGCTCCGCCGTCGCCAGATCGTCGGACGCGAACTTCTCCTCGATCGAGCGCAGCCGCGACAGCGGGTAATAGGCCTCGAGCCGCGTCGATTCGAGCGGCGCCTGCACGTTGATCAGCACGATCTCCGACGCGCACCGTTCGCGATACAGGAATGTCGCATGGCGAACCGCCTGCAGCGAGCGGGGCGAGTGACCGACCGGAACCAGCAGCTTGAGCATGAACGATGTCCAGGAAACGAGATGCTTCCAGCGTAGCGTGCGGCCGCGGCGGGCGATCTAAAGAGATCGGGCGGCCGCGTAAAAATGTCGTTAACGCGCGTCGTCGTGTGACGCGCCTAATTAGAAATATAAGAAATTTAAGTTTATGCGCATAAACGATTTCACTGGCCGGGACCGTGTGCATGGCCCGACGCGCCACGCGCCGATTTAGTCGGATCCGCAATGAATCGCGACGGAAAATATCGGAGGTCGCCGATCCGGCGTCGCGTAGAGTAGAGCATCAGCCGCGGCGGCGGCCCCTTCCGGCCGGCCGGGAGCGACCGCCGCCTCGCGGCCCGCCATTCCATTGCGATTCCAGGAGACCCCGCATGCCGCACGGCGCCCCGCAGCTTCTCGCTCCCGCTTCCATTTCCGTCGATCCGATCGTGCGCCTGTCGGCCGGCGAGCTCGCCGCGGCGATCCGCAGCAAGGCGGTATCGTGCGTCGAGACGATGCGCGCGTATCTCGATCACGTCGAGCGAGTGAACGGTGCGGTCAACGCGATCGTCGCGCTGCGCGAGCGCGATGCGTTGCTGGCCGAAGCCGCGGAAAAGGATGCCGCACTGGCGCGCGGCGAGTACCACGGCTGGATGCACGGGATGCCGCAGGCACCGAAGGATCTGGCGATGACGAAGGGGCTGCGGACGACCTACGGTTCGCCGATCTTCCGCGAGAACGTGCCGCAGGCCGATTCCGTCGGCGTCGCGCGGATGCGCGCGGCCGGCGCGATCTTCATCGGCAAGACCAACACGCCGGAGTTCGGGCTCGGCTCGCACACGTTCAACGAGGTCTATGGCGCCACGCGCAACCCGTACGACCTGACGAAGAGCGCGGGCGGCAGCAGCGGCGGCACGGCGGCGGCGCTCGCGGCGCGGATGCTGCCGGTCGCGGACGGCAGCGATTTCGGCGGTTCGCTGCGCAACCCGGCCGCGTTCTGCAACATCTACGGCTTGCGTCCGTCGCAGGGTCGCGTGCCGCGCTGGCCGGGCGTCGACGTATTCATCCAGCAGCTCGGCATCGAAGGGCCGATGGGCCGCACCGTCGGCGACGTCGCGCAGTTGCTTGCGATCCAGGCCGGCTACGACGCGAACGATCCGCTGTCGCTCGCGGAAGATCCGGCCGTGTTCGCGCGGCCGCTCGACGCCGACCTGCGGGGCAAGCGCATCGCGTGGGTCGGCGACTGGAACGGTTATCTCGCGACCGAGGCCGGCGTGCTTGCGCAGTGCGAGCAGGGGCTCGCGGTGCTGCGCGAGATCGGCTGCGACGTCGACGCCGCGTTGCCGGCGTTCGCCCCCGACCGCATCTGGCGCTTGTGGCTCGCGCACCGGCATCTGCTGTCTGGCGGCGGGCTGCTCGCGCACTATCGCGACCCGGCGCGCCGCGCGCTGCTGAAGCCGGAGGCGATCTACGAAGTCGAGGGGCTGCTCGCGATGCAGGGCGCGGCGGTGTTCGACGCGAGCGTCGAGCGCACCGCGTGGCATCAGGCCGTGCTGAGCTTCTTCGAGCGCTACGATTTCATCGCGGCGCCGACCGCGCAGGTCTTCCCGTTCGACGTCGACCAGCGCTGGCCGAAGGAGATCGCCGGCCGTGCGATGGACACCTATCACCGCTGGATGGAGACGGTCGTGCCGTGGACGCTGGCCGGCTGCCCGGTGATCAACGTGCCGGTCGGCTTCAACGACGCGGGGCTGCCGATGGGCATGCAACTGATCGGGCGCCCGCGTGCCGATCTCGCGGTGCTGCAACTCGCGCGCGGTTACGAGCAGGCGGCCGACTGGGTGGGCCGGCGGCTGCCGGCGTGGATGGTCGCGTAATGGCGCGGCCGGCCGACGGCCGGTATCAGGGTGATGAAACGGGCGGCGGCGAGCCGCCCGTTTTGTTCCGACCGCCGAACGCGACGCCCGGCGGCGATGCGTGTTGCCCTGCTGCATGCAAGGCTTGACTCCGCCCGCATTGACGCAACGGAAGAACGAATGCCGGTGCGCGCGTGAGATCGAACGGCAAACGTGGACGAATCCGAGCAACGACGTCCACCGGTCGCGGAATGGCAAGCGGCTACGCACCGCGATTTCGTTTCGATGTGTTTCAGTCGTTGCGGTACGGCGCGACGCGCTTCGACAATATCGCCTCGACCATTCGGGCACGAGGGAAACACATGAAGCACATTCGCGCGACCGGCCGGTACCTGGCCTCGGCAGGCATCGCGTTCGGCATCCTGGCGAGCGGTGCCGCGCACGCACAACTCGACCTGCAATCGCTCGGCGCATCGCTGCTCGGCGGCGGCCAGCAGCAGGCGGCCCCCGCGCAGGGCGGCGGTGTCGCGCAGTTGCTGCAAGCCTATGTCGGCGCGAACCAGCAGGTCCTGACCGGCCAGTCGTCGCTCGCGTCGGCGATGGGGCTGACCGGTGCGGCCGGGCAGGCGCAGCAGGCCGCGAGCCAGCTGTCCGGCGGCAATGCGCTGACGCCGGCCGCGCTGTCGCAGATGGGCGGCGCGCAGCAATCGGTGTCGCAGGCGCTTGGCCAGGCGTTCGCGAGCGGCGGCGCGACGCACGGCCCGATCGACAAGCAGGCGTTCAGCAACGGCCTCGCGTCGCTCGGGCAGGGGCTCACGCAGTATTCGCAACTGCAGTCGGGGCTCGGCAATCTCGGTTCGACGAGCGCGGCGTCGCTGCTGCAGTCGGGCCTGAACCCGCAGAACATGCAGGCCGCGTCGTATATCGCGCAAAGCGCGCCGGGCCAGTTGCAGTCGCTCGCGGCGACGCTCAGCCAGGCCGTGCAGTTCGCGACGAGCCAGGGCATTTCGGTGCCGTCGGTCGCATCGTCCGCGCTGAAGCTGCTGCCGTAACGTCGTGCGGTTGCGGTTGCGGTTGCGGGTTCGGGTGCGGGCGTGGACGCATCGGCATCGGGTGCGGCGATGAACGATCGCCCCGCCCAACATGGGGATGTCGCACGATGCTATCGTGGCGTGTCCCTGTTATCGGTGCCGGTTCATGACTGATTCGTTCGACCTCTCGCGCTATTTTTCCCGCATCGGCTACGACGGCCCGGCCGAGCCGACGCTCGACGTGCTGCGCCGGCTGCATCTGCTGCATCCGCAGGCGATCCCGTTCGAAAACCTCAACCCGCTGACCGGCGCGCGGGTCGCGCTCGACCTGCCGTCGATCGTCGACAAGGTGATCGAACGCCGCCGCGGCGGCTACTGCTTCGAACTCAACAAGCTGTTCTACACCGCGCTCGCGACGATCGGTTTTCGCGTGACGCCGCTGATCGCGCGCGTACGCTGGATGCGGCCGCCGGAGGTGCCTGCCGCGCACACGCACATGCTGCTGCGCATCGACCTCGACGGCGCGGCGTGGCTCGCGGACATCGGTTTCGGCAGCGCGACGCTGACGGCGCCGCTGCGTTTCGTGCCCGACGAGCGGCAACCGACGCCGCACGGCGCGTTTCGTATCGTCGCCGCGCCGGTCGACGGTGAATTCGACGTGCAGCTCGAGACGCCGGACGGCTGGCAGACCACGTACCGCTTCCTGCCGAAGCCGGTCGAATGGATCGATTACGACGCCGCCAACTGGTTCACGTCGACCTATCCCGACTCCATCTTCCTGCATGACCTGATCGCGTGCCGCGTGCTGCCGGAAGGCCGGGCCGCGCTGCGTAACACCACGCTGACGCTGCGCGACGCAGCGGGCGCGGGGCGCGCCGTCACGTTCGACAACGCGGCGGAGTGGAGCGCGTGCCTGCGCGACACCATCGGCGTCAATACCGACGGATTCGATCTCGACGCGCTGTTTGCGCGGCTCGCGGCGCGTGCCGCCGCGCAATAACGCGAACGCACGATCGTCGCAGGGCGGCCCGTGCGCGGGCCGCTTCCGGCTTTCATCGTCGATCCCGCCGCTTGCGCGATTGACATTTGCTAGATTGCTAGCATACTAGTATCCATGACCGACGAAGAAGTGAAGCAGTTCAACGTGTACCTGCCGCTCGGCCTGATCCGGCAGGTGAAGCATCGCGCCATCGAAACGGAGCAATCGCTGTCCGCGCTGGTGGCCGACGCATTGCGTGCGTATCTCGCCGCGCCGCCGCCCGGCGCGGAACCGTCCATCAAGGAGCCGTGACATGTCATCCGAGCGAATCGAAGCCGTGTACCTGACGACGCACAACTGGGGCAAGTCGGCGAAGTTCTTCCAGGCGCTGGGCTTCAGGCTGGAATTCGAAACCGATCACCAGTCGGGCCAGCTGCGCAGCGGCGACGGTCCGTTCCTGTTCATCGCCGAAGTGCCGCCGAGCGAGACGCCGGACATGCAGGTCGTGCTCAAGGTGCCCGACGAGCAGTCGGTGCGGCCGCAACCGATCGTCGACGTCGTCACGCCGTTCGAGGACACGCATTGGGGCACGCGCGACATGACCGTGCGCGACCCCGACGGCCGCGTGTGGCGCCTGCAGGCGCCGGGCAAGCAGGGTGCGTGAGGCCGGCATGACCGCTATCCGCGAAGACGCCCCCGACAGCACGGCCGCCCGCGTCGCGCTGTGGCGCGCGCTGCACGTGCGGCTCGACGCGCCACCGCACGTGCTGGCCGACGAGGTCGGGCTCCAGTTGCTCGCGCCGCCGCCGGGCTGGCAGCAGCGCGGCGACATGGATCCGCAGTTCACGCGGCCGTTTCGCGCGTCGATCGTCGCGCGGGCGCGCTTCATCGAGGATCTCGTGACCGAGCAGGCCGCGCGCGGCGTGAACCAGTACGTGATCCTGGGCGCGGGCCTCGACAGCTTCGCGCAGCGCCGGCCGGACATGGCGTCGCGCGTGACCGTGTTCGAAGTCGATCCGCCGGCGCCGCAGGCCTGGAAGCAGCGCCGTCTGGCCGAGCTCGGTTTCGGCGTGCCCGACTGGCTGCGTTTCGTGCCGGTCGATTTCGAGGCGAAAGCGTCGTGGCGCGACGCGCTCGTCGGCGCGGGGTTCGATGCCGGCAAGCCGGCCGTCGTGGTGTCGACCGGCGTCAGCATGTACCTGACGCGCGAGGCGAACGCGGCCGCGCTGCGCGAGGTCGCGTCGCTCGCGCCGGGCTCGACGCTCGCGATGACGTTCCTGTTGCCGCTGGAGAACGCCGATCCGGATGTGCGTCCGGCGCTCGACATGGCCGCGAAGGGCGCGCGCGCGAGCGGCACGCCGTTCATCAGCTTCTTCATGCCGGCGCAGATCCGGGCGCTCGCGCTGGAGGCCGGTTTTGCGAAGGCCGTGCATGTATCGGCCGCGGAGCTGACGCGCCGCTATTTCGCCGATCGCGCGGACGGCCTGCGGCCGCCGAACAACGCGGAAGAGCTGCTGGTCGCGACGGTCTGAACCGTCACGCGCGTTCGAGCACGGCCATTTCCCGCACGACCACGAGCAGCACCGCCAGGCTCGCGCCCCCCGACGCGCGCAGATCCGCCAGCAGGTGCGCGTAGCGCGCGAGCGCGGCGTCGCGGCGCTCGCGCCACGCGCCGACGATCGTCTCCGGCGTCGTCGAATCCGGTGATTCCGCGAGCGCGCTGGTCGTCAGCGTGCGCTTCAGGCGCGCGACTTCCGCGAGTGCGGCGGCGCGCGCGAGCATGTCCCAGTGCGTCGGCGTCGGCAGTGTCGCCGCGCGCTCGCTGATCCATCCGTAATTGAGCAGCGTGCCGAGCGAGAAATAGACGCCCGCGACGAGTTCGAGGCTGCGGTTGCAGGTGGCCGCCACCTCGGCGATGTCGAGCAGCGCGGCCGAAATATCGCCGCTCGCGACGCGCACCGCGAGCGCGCTGTCGACGCCGGCTTCGACCAGCACGCGCTGCCGCTCGGACAGCGCATCGAGATCGTCGGCCGGCAGCAGCGCCGGCAGTTGCGGGGCGAGCCGTTGCGCCGCGTCGCGGCAGCGGGCGATCAGTTCGGCGACGCCGCCGTCGGCCACCGCGCCGGATTGCAGATGCCGCAGGAACCACAGCGCCGCGCGCTCCAGCAGCCGCGCGACGTCGACGAACATGCGCGCCTGCACGTCGTCGGCCACGCGGTTGTCGAGCGCATCGATGTCGCGCCAGACCGCATCGAGATCGAACACGTCGCGCGCCATGATGCATGCACGCGCGATATCGCCCGGCTGCGCGTCGGTTTCCTCCATCAGCCGGTGCACGAACGCGCAGCCGACACGGTTCACGAGCGCATTGGTCAGGTGCGTCGCGAGAATCTCGCGGCGCAGCGGATGGCGGCCCATCGGTTCGCTGAAACGCTGCTGCAGCGGTTTCGGGAAGTAATCGACCAGCATCGCAGCGACGAGCGGGTCCTCGGGCACGTCGGATTCGAGCAGCGCGTCGTAGAGCCACATCTTGCTGTACGCGAGCAGCACCGCGCGCTCCGGCGACGTGAGGCCGAGCTTCGCGGCTTGCCGCTCGGCGACTTCGTCGTCGGTCGGCAGGAATTCGATCACGCGGTTCAACCGGCCCGCGCGTTCGAGCCAGCGCATCAGCCGCGCCTCCGCGTCGAGCAGCTCGACCGCATGGCGGCCGGCGATCGACAGCGCCTGCGTCTGGTAGTAGTTGTCGCGCAGCACGAGCAGCCCGACTTCGTCGGTCATTTCCGCGAGCAGCGCATTGCGCTGCTTCTCGGTCATCTCGCCGTCCGACACGACGAGCCCGAGCAGGATCTTGATGTTGACTTCGTGATCCGAACAATCGACGCCGGCCGAGTTGTCGATCGCATCGGTGTTGATGCGGCCGCCGCGCTGCGCGAACTCGATGCGGCCGAACTGCGTGCAGCCGAGGTTGCCGCCTTCGCCGACCACCTTGCAGCGCAGGTCCGCGCCGTTCACGCGCACCGCGTCGTTCGCGCGGTCGCCGACCTGCTGGTGGGTTTCGCGCGCGGCCTTCACGTAGGTGCCGATGCCGCCGTTGTACAGCAGGTCGACCGGCGCCTGCAGGATCGCGCGGATCAGCTCCGTCGGCGGCAGCGCATGCGCGTCGATGCCGAGCGCCGCCTGCACGGCCGGCGACAGCGGGATCGTCTTCGCGGTGCGCGGGTACACGCCGCCGCCCGGCGAAATCGCGGCCGGATCGTAGTCGGCCCAGCTCGAGCGTTCGAGCGCGAACAGGCGCGCGCGCTCCGCGAAGCTCGCCGCGGGATCGGGGTTCGGGTCGAGGAACACGTGCCGGTGATCGAACGCGGCGACGAGCCGGATATGCGGCGACAGCAGCATCCCGTTGCCGAACACGTCGCCCGACATGTCGCCGACGCCGACCACCGTGAAGTCGGTCGTCTGCGTATCGATGCCCATCTCGCGGAAGTGCCGCTTCACCGATTCCCACGCGCCGCGTGCGGTGATCGCCATCTTCTTGTGGTCGTAGCCGACCGAGCCGCCGGACGCGAACGCGTCGTCGAGCCAGAAGCCGTATTCGTGCGAGATCGCGTTCGCATAGTCGGAGAAGGTGGCCGTGCCCTTGTCGGCGGCGACGACCAGGTACGGATCGTCGGCGTCATGGCGGACCACGCCGGGCGGCGGCACGATCGCGTTGCCGACGAGGTTGTCGGTCAGGTCGAGCAGCCCGCGCAGGAAGGTCTGGTAGCACGCGACGCCTTCGCGCATCCACGCTTCGCGATCGCTCGGCGGCGGCGGGTTCTTCACGACGAAGCCGCCTTTCGAGCCGACCGGCACGATCACGACGTTCTTCACCATCTGCGCCTTCATCAGCCCGAGCACTTCGGTGCGGAAATCCTCGCGGCGGTCCGACCAGCGCAGGCCGCCGCGCGCGACGCGCCCGCCGCGCAGGTGCACGCCCTCGACACGCGGCGAATACACCCAGATCTCGAACATCGGCTTCGGTTCGGGCAGGCCCGGTACCTTCGCCGGATTGAACTTGAACGACAGATACGGCTTCGACTCGCCGTTCGCATCGGCGAGGAAGTAGTTCGTGCGCTCGGTCGCGTTGATCACGCCGAGGAACTGGCGCAGGATGCGGTCCTCGTCGAGGTTCGGCACCTGGTCGAGCGCGCCTTCGATCGCCTTCAGCAGCCGTTCGGCCTGCACGTCGCGCGAATCGCCGGTGGCCGGGTCGAAGCGCAGCAGGAACAGCTCGACGAGCTGCCGCGCGATCGCCGGGTTGCCGGTCAGCGCGCGTTCGATATAGGCATCGCTGAACGTCGACCCGACCTGCCGCAGGTATTTCGCGTACGCTCGCAGGATCGTCACTTCGCGTGCGCTCAGGTGCGCGCGCAGCACGAGGCGGTTGAAGTCGTCGTTCTCGATCCGGCCGGTCCAGATCCGGTCGAACGCATCCTCGAACAGGCCTTTCACGCGCTCGATGTCGAACTCGGTATCGTCGGCGAGTTCGAGGCCGAAGTCGTGTACCCATGCGTGCGTCGCGTCCTGCGTCTGGATCCGGTACGGCCGCTCCTCGTCGACGCGCACGCCGAGATGCTCGAGCATCGGCAGGCTGCGCGACAGCGCGATCGGGTCGCCCGCGCGATAGACCTTGAAGCGGAATGCACGCGGCTCGGCCTCGATCGGCCGGTACAGATTCATCGCGAGCTGGCCGGTGTCCTTCACGCGCTCGATCAGATCGATGTCGCGCACGGCCGTGCGGGCCGGGTAGTCGTCGCGATAGCCGGCCGGGAACGAATCGGCATAGCGCTGCAGCAGGCGGTTGCCTTGCTCCTCGCCGAAGGCGTCGAGCAGCGCGTCGGCGAGATCGTCCTGCCAGCGGCGCGTGACCTGCACGAGCCGCGTTTCGAGCTCGCGTGTATCGACGTCGGGCATCGTGCCTGGTTCGGCATGCACGACGAAATGAATGCGCGCGAGCGCCGATTCCGACAGCAGCGGCGTGAATTCGACGTTCACGCCGTTGTACGCGTCGACGAGCAGCTTCGCGATGCGGCGGCGCAGGTCGGTGTTGTACTTGTCGCGCGGCACGAACACGAGGCACGACACGAAGCGGTCGAACCGGTCGCGCCGCACGAACAGCCGCGTGCGCTGGTGTTCCTGCAGGCGCAGGATGCCGAGCGCGATGTCGTAGAGCCGGTCTTCGTCGGCCTGGAACAGTTCGTCGCGCGGATAGGTTTCGAGCACCGTCACGAGCGACTTGCCGAGGTGCCCCTTTGGCAGAAAGCCGGCGCGCCGCACGATGTTCGCGCACTTGCGGCGCACGATCGGGATCTCGGTGTACGAACCGAAATAGGCGGTCGACGTGTAGAGCCCGATGAAGCGGCGCTCGCCGGTGACTTTCCCGTCCGCGCCGACGAGCTTCACGCCGACGTAGTCGAGATAGCCGGGCCGGTGCACGGTCGCGCGCGAGTTTGCCTTGGTCAGGAAGATCGGCCACGCGCCGGTGATGATGTCGGCGGCGGCGGGCGGCAGCGGCGTCACGTCGGGCGTGCCCGACGTGCGCAGCGATTCGCGCAGGATGCCGTAGCCCGAGCCCGCGATGCCGCGCAGGCCGAAGCCCGTGCCGTCCGAGACCAGCGCATAGTCGCGCTGGCCGAGGAAGGTGAAGTGATCGGCGGCCATCCATTCGAGGAACGCGCGCGCCTCGATGTCTTCCGCGGTCGATTCGCGCGCCTTCATTTCCTTGATCGTCGCCCGGGCGATGTCGACGATCTTCGGCCAGTCCTCGACCGACGCGCGAACATCGCCGAGCACGCGCGCGATGTCCGCGCGCAGCGTGTCGAGCAGCGCGGCGTCGCCGCAGCGGTCGACTTCGAAATGGATGAACGACGCGAGTTGCGACTGGCCGTCGCCGGGCGTCGCGCCGCCCGCGTCGACACGCGCGATGCCGCCGTCGGCGCCGCGCCAGATTCGGAACACCGGGTGCAGCGCCGAGTGCAGGGCGAGCCCGAGGCGGTTGACGGCCATCGTGACCGAGTCGACGAGGAACGGCATGTCGTCGTTGACGATCTCGATCACCGTGTGATCGGAGTGCCAGCCGTGCTGTTCGAGGATCGGGTTGTACACGCGCAGCCGCTCGCTGCCGGGCACGAATTTCTGCGCGGTCTGCCAGTGCGCCATCGCGGCGCCATACAGGTCGGCGGTGCCGCGGCTCTGCAGATCGTCGGCGTCGACGAAATCGTAGTAGTGACGCAGGAAGGGTTCGACGATCCGGAAGGTGGCTTCGGGCAGGCGCCCGCGCGCGAATTCGACGACATCGGAGAGCAGGTGTGCGACGACTTCCTCGTTCTTCGCTTCCATGGCGGTCTCCTCGTCGGGTGGCCATTGGCTGCTGCGTCTGTCCGGCATTATGGCGCCGATTACGTGACAAAGCGATGTGCGGGCGCACAACGCGGGGCGGCCCGAGGCGGCCGCAGCGTGTGAATCAACGCGGGGTGGGCGGTGCCGAAGCGGCGCCGCCGATGCTCAGCCCTCGTCGCTCCACAGCTTCCCGCCCGTCGCCCAGTTCTCCTTCTTCACGTCGGTCAGGATGATGTCGACGGAGCCCGGCGTGCAGCCGAGCGTCTCGCATGTGACGCGCGTGATGGCTTCGACGAATGCGCGCTTCTGGTCGACGCTGCGGCCTTCGAACAGCTGGATATTGAAAGTCGGCATGGCAATGCTCCGGTTGAGGTTGAACGATTCGGCAGGACGAGGATGAGGCACGCGGCGTCAGTCGCGATACGACGGGTCGATCCGGTCGAGGCGGCGCAGCAGCGCCGGCCATTCCAGTTCGCCTTCGATCGCGCCGCCGTCGCGCAGTTGTTCGGCGGTGCGATTGGCGATGGCCGGGTCGGGCAGCACGAGCGGCCCGCCGCCTGCCTGCGCACGCACCTGGACGTCACAGGCCTTGATCAGCGTATCCATCAGCACATACGCTTCGGCCACGGTGCGGCCGACCGTCAGCGTGCCGTGATTGCGCAGCAGCATCGCGGATTTCGCGCCGAGGCTCGCGGTCAGCCGCACGCCTTCGGCCGGCGAGAACGCGAGCGCCTCGTAGTCGTGGTAGGCAAGGTCGCCGTGAAAGCGCAGCGCATGCTGCGACGCGGGCAGCAGCCCGTCGCGCTGGATCGACACGGCGATGCCGGCCGTATTGTGCAGATGCATCACGCAGACGGCGTCGGCGCGCGCGGCATGCACGGCCGCGTGCAGCGCGAAGCCCGTCACGTTGACCGCGTGCGCGCTGTCGCCGATTCGGTTGCCAGCCAGGTCGATCTTCACGAGGTTCGACGCGCGCACCTCGTCGAACGTCAGGCCGAACGGGTTGATCAGGAAGTGGCCGGGCTCGCCGGGCACGGTCGCCGACAGGTGCGTGTAGATCAGGTCGTCCCAGCCGTTCAGCGCGACCAGCCGGTACGCGGCGGCGAGATCGACGCGCATCCGGCGCTCGGCGTCCGAGACGGGGCCGCCGGGCTTCACGGCATCAGGACGGTGTGCGAATGACGACATCGGGTTCTCCGAGAGGGAAGCGGCGCGCGACGGCGACGGTTGCCCACGACGCGAGTGCGAACGGGGCCGTGAACGCGGGGACGCCCGCGCGCATCGCGAGCCACTGGATCAGC
>NZ_JAAGPK010000105.1:0-28737 GCF_017104685.1 Burkholderia sp. Tr-20355
TGCACCGCGCGGCTTGAACGAGCGTTCGCCAGCGGCGGCCGGGGCGGCCTTCTTCGGACGGGCCGGCTTGTCCCCCGCGGGCGGCGCGGCGGGACGCACCGCCTTGCGGGCGACGAGGCTGCCGGAGCGGACAGGGGCGCGGGTCGGCGACGCCGGCTTCGGATTCTTGACGGTTAGTTTGGTGCGCATAAACGCTGGAATTCATTCAGACTGCGATCGCACGCAGCAATTCGGTTTCGAGCTGGATCTGCAGGCGGTTGTCGGACAGGCCGGCGCCCGCGAGCAGGAAGATGTCTTCGACGCGCTCGCCGAGCGTATTGATCCGCGCCGCATGGACGCCGACCCGATGCTCGGCGAGTACGCGCGCGATCGAATAGAGAAGGCCCGGCCGGTCGTTGGCCGACACGGACAGGATGTAGTACTGGCCGCGCTCGTCGGCCCGCAGGTCGACGCGCGGCGTGATCGGAAACGTCCGCGACAGCCTCGACAGGCGGCCCTTGGACGGTTCCGGCAGCGGGGCGGTTTCGGCAAGCCGCGTCGCGAGCTGCTGCTCGACGAGATTCGCGATGTCGCGGTAACGCACGTCGCGTTCGGTCTGCGTGACGATGAAGTTGTCGAGCGCATAACCGTGCCGCGTCGTGCTGACGCGTGCATCGAGCACCGACAGCCCGTTGCGGTCGAAATACGCGCAGATGCCCGCGAACAGGTCGGGGCGATCCTTCACGTAGACGAGCACCTGCAGCGCGTCGCCGATCGGCGACGGCCGCGCGCGGACGATCGCGGTTTCGGCGTTCACGTGCCGGTACAGCACGCGCGTCTGCCACGCGATGTCGGCCGCATCGTGACGCAGGAAGAAGCCGACGTCGAGCTGATCCCACAGCGCGCGATGCGCGTCGTCGGGCACGGTCTCGAGGCGCAGCAGCGCGAGCGCCTGTTCCTGCCGCGACTTCAGCTCCGAGTGCGCGTCGGGGTTCGCGCCGCCGAGCACCGCGAGCGTGATGCGGTACAGGTCCTCGAGCAGCTTGCCCTTCCACGTGTTCCACACCTTCGGGCTCGTGCCGCGGATATCGGCGACGGTCAGCAGGTACAGCGCGGTGAGGTAGCGTTCGTTGCCGACGACTTCGGCAAAGCGCTTGATGACCTCGGGGTCGCTCGTGTCCTGTTTCTGCGCGACCTGGCTCATCGTCAGGTGATGCTGGACGAGCCACACGATCAACGACGCGTCGTCGCCGGCGATGCCGTGCTCGCGGCAGAAGCGCCGCGCATCGGCCATCCCGAGCGTCGAATGGTCGCCGCCGCGGCCCTTCGCGATGTCGTGGAACAGCGCCGCGACATACAGCACCCACGGGCGCTCGAAGTTGCCGATCAGCTGGCTGCAGAACGGATATTCGTGCGCATGCTCGGCCACCGCGAAGCGGCGGATATTGCGCAACACCATCAGGATGTGCTGGTCGACCGTGTACACGTGGTACAGGTCGTGCTGCATCTGGCCGACGATGCGGCGGAAGTTCAGCAGATAGCGGCCGAGCACGCTCGTCTGGTTCATCAGCCGGAACGCGTGCGTGATGCCCTCGGGCTGCTGCAGGATCCGCATGAACGTGTCGCGGTTCTGCGGATCGCGGCGCCACGCGTTGTTCATGATTTCGCGCGAGTTGTACAGCGCGCGCAGCGTGCGGGCGGAGAAGCCCTTCACGCCGCGGGTCGTCTCGTACAGCAGGAACGCTTCGAGGATCGCGTCGGGATGACGCTCGAACACGCCGTCATCGACGATCTCGAGCATCCCCTGCTTCTCGACGAAGCGATCGGGCGACAGCACGCGCGTGATGCCGCTCGTCGCGGGGAAGAGCTGCGCCTCGATGTTCTGGATCAGGATCGTCGCGAGCTGCGTGACGGCCTTCGCGGCCCAGTAGTAGCGGCGCATCAGCTGCTCGCTCGCGCGCTTGGTCTGCGTCGGCTGGTAGCCGAAGCTCTCGGCGGCCTGCGTCTGCAGGTCGAACACGAGCATGTCCTGGCGGCGGCCGGCGATCACGTGCAGCCGCGCGCGCAGCGTCTTCAGGAAGCCCTCGTTGCGGCGCAGCTCGCGTGCTTCGCGATCGGTGATGAGGCCGCGCGTGTCGAGTTCGCGCCAACTGCTGCCGAACCCCGCCGCGCGCGCGATCCACAGGATCGTCTGCAGGTCGCGCAGCCCGCCGGGGCTTTCCTTCACGTTCGGCTCGAGGCTGTACGGCGTGTCCTGGAACTTCGCGTGGCGCTGGCGCATCTCGAGCACCTTCGCGGTGAAGAACGCGCGGGCGTCGAGCGCCTCGTGGTAGCGCACCGTGAAGCGCTCGAACAGCGCGGTGCTGCCGACGATGCGGCGCGCTTCCAGCAACGAGGTCTGCACCGTGACGTCCTGCGACGCCTCCTCGATGCACTGCGCGACCGTGCGCACGCTGCTGCCGATCTCGAGGCCGAGATCCCACGCCATCCCGATGAAGCGCTCGATGCGCGCGTCGAGCGCCGGGTCGTGCGCATCGGGCAGCAGCACGAGGATGTCGACGTCGGAATAGGGCGCGAGCTCGCCGCGCCCGTAGCCGCCGACGGCGACGAGCGCGAGCGTCGCGGGCAGCCCGCAGTCGTCCCACACGCGCTTGAGCGCATCGTCGGTGAGTTTCGACAGCGCGTGCATCAGCGATGCGACGGTCGTTGCGTGGCGAAAGCGCTCGAGCAACTCCGTCTTGGCGGCCTTGAATTCGGCGCGCCGCGACAGCGCGTCGGGCGAGGGGGCGGCGTGAGCGCTCATGGGCAGCCGTTCAGGTGCGGGCGGGGCGGGCGCGACGGCGCTCAGACCGCGGCAGCCGGTTGCGCGAACACGGGGCGCGCCGGCGTGCCGGCCGACACGGTCAGCACCTCGTAGCCGGTTTCGGTGACGAGCACCGTGTGCTCCCACTGCGCCGACAGGCTGCGGTCGCGCGTCTTGACCGTCCACTGGTCGGGCATCGTGCGGATGTCGCGCTTGCCGGCGTTGATCATCGGCTCGATCGTGAAGATCATCCCGGCCTTCAGCTCGATGCCGGTGCCCGGGCGCCCGTAATGGACGACCTGCGGATCCTCGTGGAACACCGTGCCGATGCCGTGGCCGCAGTATTCGCGCACGACGCTGTAGCCCTGCGCTTCCGCGTGCTTCTGGATCGCGTAGCCGATGTCGCCGAGGTGCGCGCCGGGCTTGACCTGGTCGATGCCGAGCCACATGCACTCGTAGGTGGTCTGCACGAGGCGCTTCGCGAGGATCGAGCCTTCGCCGACGATGAACATCCGGCTGGTGTCGCCGAAGTAGCCGTTCTTGATCACGGTGATGTCGATGTTCAGCGCATCGCCGTTCTTGATCACCTTCTCGCCGGGAATGCCGTGACAGATCACGTCGTTGACCGAAATGCAGGTGGCCTTCGGGTACGGCGGATAGCCGGGCGGCTGGTAGTTCAGCGGCGCGGGGATCGTGCCCTGTTCGTTGAGCATGAACTCGTGGCAGAGACGGTCGAGTTCGGCGGTCGTGATGCCCGCGACGACGTGCGGCGTGATGAAATCGAGCACTTCGCTCGCGAGACGGCAGGCGACGCGCATCTCCGCGATATCGTGTTCGTTTTTGAGCGTAATAGCCATCGAGGTATGCCTGGAATGCGGTGAATTGACGGATTATCGCACCTTATGGCTGCCCTCGCAGCCCCTGCCGGCCGCGCGGATGCGGGTTTTCGCGGATTGTCCGGCCGGCTGGCGCGCGGCAGCGAAAGTGTCGGGCGACTTGAGGGCGGACAACTCGGCGTGCTATACTCTTTGGCTAAGTCGATGTCCAAATGCCGAACTTGCCTCATTTTGGGGCGGCATGGCGACGAAAGGCTTGCGGCACGGGCGTTTTGCACGTGCCGAATCGCAAGCCGGCGCAACCAGGGTGCCGGCCGCGCGGAATTCGCGCCCTTCGGGGCGGGTTCGCGCGGCGGTACGGCGGCCGGCTTAAGACCCAACCCTCGTGGAGAATTTACATGGCAGTTACGATGCGCCAAATGCTGGAAGCGGGTGTCCACTTCGGTCACCAGACGCGCTTCTGGAACCCGAAGATGGCTCCGTTCATTTTCGGTCACCGCAACAAGATTCACATCATCAACCTCGAAAAGACGCTGCCGATGTTCACGGACGCACAGAAGTACGTGCGCCAGCTGGCAGCGAACCGCGGCACGATCCTGTTCGTCGGCACGAAGCGTCAATCGCGTGACACGATCGCCCAGGAAGCGCAGCGCGCAGGCATGCCGTACGTCAACGCACGCTGGCTCGGCGGCATGATGACCAACTTCAAGACGCTGAAGGTATCGATCAAGCGCCTGAAGGACATGGAAGCGGCAGTCGAGGCGGGCGAGCTCGAGAAGATGAGCAAGAAGGAAGCGCTGCTGTTCGAACGCGAAATCGCCAAGCTGCAGAAGTCGATCGGCGGCGTGAAGGACATGGGCGGCATTCCGGACGCCATCTTCGTCGTCGACGTCGGCTACCACAAGATTGCCGTCACGGAAGCGAACAAGCTGGGCGTGCCGGTCATCGCCGTGGTCGATACGAACCACTCGCCGGAAGGTGTGGACTACGTGATCCCGGGTAACGACGACTCGAGCAAGGCAGTCGCGCTGTACGCCGAAGGCGTGGCCGACGCGATCCTCGAAGGCCGTGCGAACGCGGTCAACGAAGTGGTCCAGGCCGCACGCGGCGACGACGAGTACGTCGAGGAAAACGCGTAACTGGCCCCGAGCCGGCGCAAAAAGGGGGCTCTCAACAGGCCCCCTTTTTTTAAGCTTGTGCGCCGGACCTGATCGCGCCGAATCGGCGCGGGTCCGGAAACGAATCTCGGCCGTTCGCGTCCAAGCGGGCGGCGTTGTGAATACAGACTCAAGGAGCGAATGATGGCGGCAATTACCGCAAGCATGGTGGCAGAACTGCGCGCGAAGACCGACGCACCGATGATGGAGTGCAAGAAGGCGCTGACGGAAGCCGACGGCGACCTGGCCAAGGCTGAAGAGCTGCTGCGCGTCAAGCTCGGCAACAAGGCGAGCAAGGCGGCATCGCGCGTGACGGCCGAAGGCGTCGTCGCATCGTTCGTCGGCGGCAACGCAGGCGCGCTGGTCGAACTGAACTGCGAAACCGACTTCGTCGCGAAGAACGACGACTTCCTCGCATTCTCGAAGACGGTGGCGGAGCTCGTCGCGACGCAAAACCCGGCCGACGTGGCTGCGCTGTCGGCGCTGCCGCTCGACGGTTCGACGGTCGACGCGGTGCGTCTGGCACTGATCGGCAAGATCGGCGAGAACGTGTCGATCCGCCGTTTCGTCCGTTTCGAAACCGCGAACAAGATCGCCACCTACCTGCACGGCGCGCGGATCGGCGTGATCGTCGAGTACACGGGCGCGGAAGAGCAGGTCGGCAAGGACGTCGCGATGCACATCGCGGCCATGAAGCCGGTCGCGCTGTCGTCGGCCGACGTGCCGGCGGAACTGATCGAAACGGAACGCCGCGTGGCCGAGCAGAAGGCTGCCGAATCGGGCAAGCCGGCCGAAATCGTCGCGAAGATGGTCGACGGTAGCGTCCAGAAGTACCTGAAGGAAGTGTCGCTGCTGAACCAGACGTTCGTGAAGAACGACAAGCAGACGATCGAGCAGATGCTGAAGGCAGCCAATGCCGCCGTGCAGAAGTTCGCGCTGTTCGTCGTCGGCGAGGGCATCGAGAAGCGCCAGGACGACTTCGCCGCCGAAGTGGCCGCGCAAGTCGCAGCAGCAAAGCAGCAGTAAGCAGTCAGGCAGTATCCGCGGCGGGCGTCCGCTCCGCCGCGGCCGGCGCCGCCGCCGGCCGGCCGGGAACCCCGGTCCGGTCGGCGGCGCTTGCCCGAATCAGTATTTCGCCCCTACAGTTCGTGGTTGTCATCCTCTCGTCGCTCGGAAGCCCCTATGTCCAATGCCTATAAACGCGTCCTCCTCAAACTCTCCGGCGAAGCGCTGATGGGCGACGATGCCTTCGGCATCAATCGCGCGACGATCGAACGGATGGTGGCCGATATCGCCGAAGTCGTGCGTCTCGGTACGCAGCTCGCGGTCGTGATCGGTGGCGGTAATATTTTCCGCGGTGTCGCGGGCGGCGCGGCCGGCATGGACCGCGCGACGGCCGACTACATGGGGATGCTCGCGACGATGATGAACGCGCTGGCGCTGCAGGACGCGATGCGCCACGCCGGCATCGAGGCGCGCGTGCAGTCCGCGCTGCGCATGGACCAGGTCGTCGAGCCGTACATCCGGCCCCGCGCGATCCGCCAGCTCGAGGAAGGCCGCGTCGTGATCTTCGCGGCCGGTACCGGCAACCCGTTCTTCACGACGGATACCGCCGCCGCGCTGCGCGGGTCGGAAGTGGGTGCCGAGGTCGTGCTGAAGGCAACCAAGGTCGATGGCGTATATTCTGCCGATCCGAAGAAGGATCCGTCGGCTACGCGCTACACGACGATCACTTTCGACGAGGCGATCAGCCGCAACCTGCAGGTGATGGACGCGACGGCCTTTGCGCTGTGCCGCGACCAGAAGCTGCCGATTCGCGTGTTTTCGATCAACAAGCCGGGCGCGCTCAAGCGCATCGTGCTGGGCGAGGACGAAGGTACGCTCGTCCACGTGTAAACTCCCGCGGATGCGGGTCATCGGCCGCGGCGTATCTCCTGCGCCGGGCGGGGCCCGCGTTCTTTGAAGGTTTGAAGGTTCGGAGGTTGAAATGAGTGTCGCTGATACCAAGAAGGGCGTCGAGCAAAAGATGCAGCGCTCGATCGAAGCGTTCAAGAACGATCTGGCCAAGATCCGTACGGGCCGTGCACACACCGGTCTGCTCGATCACGTGCAGGTCGACTACTACGGCTCGATGGTGCCGATCTCGCAGGTCGCGAACCTGACGCTCGTCGACGCGCGCACGATCGGCGTGCAGCCGTGGGAAAAGAACATGGTCGCGAAGGTCGAGAAGGCCATCCGCGAAGCCGACCTGGGCCTGAACCCGGCGACGGCCGGCGACCTGATCCGCGTGCCGATGCCCGCGCTGACGGAAGAGCGCCGCCGCGAGCTGACCAAGGTCGTGAAGGGCGAAGGCGAGACGGCCAAGGTCGCGATCCGCAACCTGCGCCGCGACGCGAACGAAGCGCTCAAGAAGCTCGTGAAGGACAAGGAAATCTCGGAAGACGACGAGCGCCGTGCGAGCGACGACGTGCAGAAGCTGACCGACAAGCACGTCGCCGAAATCGACAAGCTCGTGCAGACCAAGGAAGCCGAGATCATGACGGTCTGACGACCGTCCTCGCGCGCCGCCTTCCTCCCGCATTACTGTCTCAACGGCCATGACCTATACCAGCTCTACCGTTCGCGTGCCTGACGTCGGCGTCGTGCCGCGTCACATCGCGATCATCATGGACGGCAATGGCCGTTGGGCGACCGAACGCCGCTTGCCGCGCGTCGCGGGGCACACCCGCGGCGTCGATGCCGTGCGGGCAGTGGTCGAAGGTTGCGCGCGCGCCGGTGTCGAATACCTGACGCTGTTCGCGTTCAGTTCCGAAAACTGGCGCCGGCCGAACGACGAAGTGTCGTTCCTGATGCGGCTGTTCATCACCGCGCTCGAGCGCGAGGTCGGCAAGCTGCATGCAAACGGGATCCGCCTGCGTGTCGTCGGCGATCTCGACCGTTTCGAGCCGCGCATCCGCGAGCTGATCCGCCGCGCCGAAACCAAGACGGCGCGCAATACGCGCCTGACGCTCACCATCGCGGCCAACTACGGCGGCCGGTGGGACATCCTGCAGGCGACGAAGAAGCTCGTCGAGCAGGCCGTGCGCGAGGGGCGCGAGGTCGAGGTGACCGAGGACGCATTCGCGCCGCACCTGGCGATGGCCTATGCGCCGGAGCCCGATCTCTTCATCCGTACGGGCGGCGAGCAGCGCGTCAGCAACTTCCTGCTGTGGCAGCTCGCGTACGCCGAGTTCTATTTCACCGACAAATACTGGCCGGATTTCGACGGCGCGGCCCTGGCCGACGCGTTGGCGTCGTATACCGAGCGCGAGCGCCGTTTCGGGCGCACGAGTGCGCAGCTCGAACCGCAATCGCAGAACGCCGACTCCCTTTCATGCTGAAAACCCGTGTGATCACGGCGATCGTGATGCTGGCAGTGCTGCTGCCGGTGACGCTGTTCGCGCCGCTCACGGCGTTCGGCGCGCTGATCGGCGCCGTGCTCGTGTTCGCCGCGTGGGAGTGGGCGCGCCTGCTGAAACTCGGCGGCGCCGGCTCCGTCGTCTATGCAGTCGTCGCGGCGCTTGCGCTGGCGGCCACCACGCCGCTCGGCATCGACGCGGCCGGATCCCGTCCCCTTTTCATGGCAGCCGGCGTGTTCTGGCTGCTGGTCGGCCCGTTCGCGCTGCGGCGCAAGCCCGAACTCGCGGGCGGCGTCTGGCGGCCGTTCCTGCTCGCCGCCGGCCTGATCGTGTTCGCGGCCTGCTGGCATGCGCTTGTCGCGGCACGCGCGCAAGGCGTGCCGTTCGTGCTGTCGCTGCTGCTGGTCGTCTGGCTGGCCGATATCGGCGCATACTTCGCGGGCAAGGCCTTCGGAAAGCGTAAACTGGCCGTGACGATCAGCCCCGGCAAGAGCTGGGAAGGCGCGATCGGCGGCTGGCTGGCCGTGATGATCGTCGCCGGTGTCGCGATGGCCGCGCATGCGTTCGAGCCGACCCTGTTTTCCGCATTTGCCGCCCGCTACGGGATGCCCGGCGCGTGGGCCGCGCTGACGCTGCTGGTCGTGTACAGCGTGATCGGCGACCTGTTCGAGTCACTGTTGAAGCGGCAGGCGGGCGTGAAGGATTCGAGCGGACTGCTGCCGGGCCATGGCGGCGTGCTCGACCGGGTCGACGCGCTGCTGCCGGTGCTGCCGCTCGCGATGCTGCTGCTTGGTTAAACCATTCATTCTTTTATGCAAAAACGTCTGACATTGCTCGGTTCCACGGGCTCGATCGGAGACAGCACGCTCGACGTGGTCGCGCGCCATCCCGAACGCTTCTCGGTCTACGCGCTGACCGCGCACCGCAACGGCGACAAGCTCGTCGAGCAGTGTCTGCGCTTCGCGCCCGAAGTGGCGGTGGTCGGCGATGCCGCGACGGCCGCGCACGTCGAGGCGAAGCTGCGCGCGGCGGGCAGCAAGACGACCGTGCTGTACGGCCCGCAGGCGCTCGTCGACGTGTCGAAGAGCGACGGCTGCGATACGGTGGTCGCGGCGATCGTCGGCGCGGCCGGCCTCGCGCCGAGCCTCGCGGCCGCGCGCGCCGGCAAGCGGATCCTGCTCGCGAACAAGGAATCGCTCGTGATGTCGGGCGCGATCTTCATGGACGCCGTGCGCGATCATGGCGCGATCCTGCTGCCGGTCGACAGCGAACACAACGCGATCTTCCAGTGCATGCCGCGCGACGCGGCCGAGCACGGCGGGATCTCGAAGATCATCCTGACCGCGTCGGGCGGCCCGTTTCGCACGCGCGAACCGGCCACGCTCGCCGACGTGACGCCGGACGAGGCGTGCAAGCATCCGAACTGGGTGATGGGCCGCAAGATCTCGGTCGATTCGGCGACGATGATGAACAAGGGCCTCGAGGTGATCGAGGCGCACTGGATCTTCGGGTTGCCGGGCGATCGCATCGACGTGCTGATCCATCCGCAGAGCGTGATCCATTCGCTCGTGTCGTACCGTGACGGCTCGGTGCTCGCGCAGCTCGGCAACCCCGACATGCGCACGCCGATCGCGCACGCGCTCGCGTTCCCCGAGCGCGTCGACGCGGGCGTCGGCCCGCTCGACCTCGCGCAGATCGCGCAGCTGTCGTTCGAGAAGCCCGATTACGCGCGCTTCCCGTGCCTCGCGCTCGCGCTGAAGGCGCTCGAGGAAGGCGGCATCGCGAGCGCCGCATTGAACGCGGCGAACGAGGTTGCGGTCGAAGCATTTCTCGAGCGCCGGATCGGCTTCATGGCGATCGCGGCGACGGTCGACGCGGTGCTCAACGCGCTGCCGAACCGTGCGCCCGACGGGCTCGACGACGTCCTGGCGGCGGACGCCGAGGCACGCCGCCTCGCCGCCGAGATCATTGCAAAAGCGCCTGCGCCACGCGTGGAGCGTACCGTCTGAATGGAGTGCTCATGAACGTGCTGGTCGAACTGGTCGCGTTTGCGGTGGCGATCGGGGTACTGGTCGTCGTGCATGAGTACGGGCACTATCGTGTCGCGCGCTGGTGCGGCGTGAAGGTCCTGCGATTCTCCATCGGCTTCGGCCAGCCGGTCGCACGCTGGGTCAGCCGCCGCACGGGCACCGAGTGGACGCTGTCCGCGCTGCCGCTCGGCGGCTACGTGAAGATGCTCGACGAGCGCGATCCGGGCCCCGGCATCCGGCCCGACGAACTCGGGCAGGCGTTCAACCGGCAGTCCGTCTACAAGCGGATCGCGATCGTCGCGGCCGGCCCGATTGCGAACTTCCTGTTGGCAATCGCGCTGTTCTCGATCGTGTTTGCCACCGGTGTGACCGAGCCGGCCGCGGTCGTCGCGCCGCCGGCCGCCGGAACGGTGGCGGCCCGTGCGGGCTTCGACGGCGGCGAGACGGTCGTGTCGATCCGCGACGCGCGCACCGGCGACGCGCAGGGCAGCGAGTCCGAGCCGGTGCGGTCGTGGTCGGACCTGCGCTGGAAGCTGCTGTCGGCCGCGTTCGATCACCGCGAGATCGTGCTCGGCGCACGCGACGGCAACACGACGTTCGATTTCCGCGTCGACCTCCGCCAGGTTCCCGACAGTCAGCTCGACGACGATTTCATGGCCCATCTGGGCTTCGAGACCGGCGGCGGCACGCTGTCGGTCGCGTCCGTGCAGCCGGGCAGCGCGGCGGAGCAGGCGGGCCTGAAGGCCGGCGACAAGCTGGTGGCGCTCGACGGCAAGCCGATCGGCGGCGCGACGCGTTTCATCGATTCGGTGAAGCACCATGCGGGGCAGGCGCTCGACCTGCGGATCGAGCGCAACGGCGCCGCGCAGACGGTGTCGATCGTGCCGCAGATGCAGCGCGACGACGAATCGGGGCAGCAGGTCGGCCGGATCGGCGCGGCGCTGTCGATGCACGCGCCGTCCGTCGACGTGCGCTACGGGCCGATCGAGAGCCTGCGGCTCGGCGCGCACCGCACGTGGGACATCTCCGTGTATTCGCTGAAGATGTTCGGGCGCATGATCACGGGCAACGCGTCGCTGAAGAACCTGTCCGGCCCGGTGACGATCGCCGACTACGCGGGCAAGAGCGCGCGGCTCGGACCGTCGGCGTTCCTGTCGTTCCTCGCCCTTGTCAGCATTAGCCTTGGCGTCCTGAACTTGTTGCCGATTCCCGTTTTGGACGGGGGGCATCTGTTATATTATGCGGTTGAAGCCGCGACCGGGAAAGCCGTCTCGGAGCGCTGGCAGCTGATTCTGCAAAGAGCCGGGTTGATCTGCATCGTCGCATTGTCGGCGATCGCGCTGTTCAACGATCTGGCTCGGTTAATCCATTTCTGAAGCGTCAGGCGGCCGCCGCTCGGCAGTCGCCCGATTTGATGCAGCTAAATATTGGGGATGCATGTTGTTCAAACCTCATCGCTTTGTACCTAAGACAGTTGCAGCGGCCGCGCTCGCCGCTCACGGCCTCGCGGCGCATGCAGCGGCACCGTTCGTGGTGCAAGACATCAAGATCGAGGGGCTGCAGCGCGTCGAAGCGGGTTCGGTGTTCGCCTATCTGCCGATCAAGCAGGGCGATACCTTCACGGACGACAAGGCATCCGAAGCAATCCGCGCGTTGTACGCGACGGGCTTTTTCAACGACGTGCGCATCGCCACGCAAGGCAACGTCGTCATCGTGCAGGTGCAGGAGCGTCCGGCCATCGCGTCGATCGACTTCACCGGCACGAAGGAATTCGACAAGGACAACCTGACGAAGGCGCTGCGCGCGGTCGGTCTCGCCGACGGCCGCTACTACGACAAGGCGCTCGTCGACAAGGCGGAGCAGGAGCTCAAGCGCCAGTACCTGACGCGCGGCTTCTATGCGGCCGAAGTCAAGACGACGATCACGCCGGTCGACGCGAACCGCGTGTCGATCCTGTTCGCGGTGGCCGAAGGCCCGAGCGCGAAGATCCGCCAGATCAACTTCATCGGCAACAAGGCGTTCAGCACCAGCACGCTGCGCGACGAGATGCAGCTGTCGACGCCGAACTGGTTCTCCTGGTACACGAAGAACGACCTGTACTCGAAGGAAAAGCTCACGGGCGACCTCGAGGCCGTACGCTCGTACTACCTGAACCGCGGCTACCTCGAGTTCAACATCGAGTCGACCCAGGTGTCGATCTCGCCCGACAAGAAGGACATGTACCTGACGGTCACGCTGCACGAAGGCGAGCCGTATACGGTGTCGGGCATCAAGCTGTCGGGCAACCTGCTCGATCGCGAAGCCGAACTCAACAAGCTGATCAAGATCAAGCCGGGCGACCGCTTCTCGGCCGAAAAGCTGCAGCAGACCACCAAGTCGATCGTCGACAAGCTCGGTGAATACGGTTACGCATTCGCGACCGTCAACGCGCAGCCGGACATCGACCAGGCGAACCACAAGGTGAACCTGAACCTCGTCGTCGATCCGAGCCGCCGCGTGTACGTGCGACGCATCAACGTGGTCGGCAACACGCGCACGCGCGACGAGGTGGTGCGCCGCGAAATGCGCCAGCTCGAAAGCTCGTGGTTCGATTCGAACCGCCTCGCGCTGTCGAAGGACCGCGTGAACCGTCTCGGCTACTTCACCAACGTCGACGTGACGACGGTGCCGGTCGAAGGCACGAACGACCAGGTCGACGTGAACGTGAAGGTCGACGAAAAGCCGACCGGCGCGATCACGCTGGGCGCCGGCTTCTCGTCGACGGACAAGGTCGTGCTGTCGGCCGGCGTGTCGCAGGACAACGTGTTCGGTTCGGGTACCAGCCTGTCGGTGAACGTCAACACCGCGAAGAGCTACCGGACGCTGACCGTCACGCAGGTCGACCCGTACTTCACGGTCGACGGCATCAAGCGGATCACGGACGTCTACTACCGCACGTACCAGCCGCTCTACTATTCGACCAGCTCGAGCTTCCGGATCATCAGCGCGGGCGGCAACCTGAAGTTCGGCATCCCGTTCTCGGAAGTCGACACCGTCTACTTCGGCGCGGGCTTCGAGCAGAACCGCCTCGACGTCGATTCGAACACGCCGCAGAGCTACCAGGATTACGTGAACCAGTTCGGCCGCGTGTCGAACACGGTGCCGCTGACGGTGGCATGGTCGCGCGACGCGCGCGACAGCGCGCTGATTCCGAGCCGCGGCTACTTCACGCAGGCGAACATGGAGTACGGCGTGCCGGTCGGCAAGATCCAGTACTACAAGGCCGACCTGCAGGCGCAGTACTACTATTCGTTCTCGCGCGGCTTCATCCTGGGCCTGAACCTGCAAGGCGGCTACGGTAACGGTATCGGCAACCCGTACCCGATCTTCAAGAACTACTACGCGGGCGGTATCGGCTCCGTGCGTGGCTACGAGCCGAGCTCGCTGGGCCCGCGCGACACGAAGACGAACGACCCGATCGGCGGTTCGAAGATGGTCGTCGGCAACATCGAACTGACGTTCCCGCTGCCGGGCACGGGCTACGACCGCACGCTACGCGTGTTCACGTTCCTCGACGGCGGTAACGTGTGGGGCAACGCGCCGGGCGGCACGAGTACGGGCGCGAACGGCCTGCGCTACGGCTATGGTGTGGGTCTCGCGTGGATCTCGCCGATCGGCCCGCTGAAGCTGAGCCTCGGCTTCCCGCTGCAGAAGCACGAAGGCGACCAGTACCAGAAATTCCAGTTCCAGATCGGGACGGCGTTCTGACCGAACGCATGACAACAGCAACGAGAGGGTAATTTTGCTAACCGGTAAGTTTTCGAAACGAGTGATGTGCGCGCTGACCGTTGCGCTGGCCCTGGGCGCGGCAACGGTGCACGCACAGGACGTCGCCCGCATCGCGGCGGTCAATTCGGATCGGATCCTGCGCGAGTCTGCGCCCGCGAAGGCGGCGCAGACGAAGCTCGAAGCCGAGTTCGCGAAGCGCGACAAGGATCTGCAGGACCTGGCCGCGCGCCTGAAGTCGATGTCCGACTCGCTGGACAAGAACGGCACGTCGCTGTCGGCGGCCGACCGCGCGCAGAAGCAGCGCGACCTCGCCCAGCTCGATACCGACTTCCAGCGCAAGCAGCGCGAGTTCCGCGAGGACCTGAACCAGCGTCGCAACGAGGAGCTGGCGGCCGTGCTGGAGCGGGCGAACAAGGTCATCAAGCAGATCGCCGAGCAGCAGAATTACGACCTGATCGTGCAGGAAGCCGTGTACGTCAGCCCGCGCATCGACATCACCGACAAGGTGCTCAAGGCGCTCGCGTCCGGCTCGGCGAACTGAACGGAGCAGACGACGAATGGCATTGACGCTTGAGGAACTCGTAAAGCGGTTCGGCGGCGAGATCGCCGGCGACGCACAGTGCAAGGTGGGCGGGCTCGCGCCGCTCGACCAGGCCGGCCCGCAGCAGCTCGCGTTCCTCGCGAACCCGAAGTACCTGTCGCAAGTCGAGTCGACCCGCGCGGGCGCGGTGCTGATCGCACCGAAGGATCTCGAAAAACTGGGCGCGGCGGCCGGCGGCCGCAACTTCATCGTGACGCCCAATCCGTACGCGTACTTCGCGCGCGTCGCGCAGATGTTCATCGACCTGGCCACGCCGCAGCGCGCCGCCGGCGTGCATCCGAGCGCGACGATCGATCCGGCCGCGAAGGTCGCCGCGAGCGCGGTGATCGGCCCGCACGTGACGGTCGAGGCCGGCGCGGTGATCGAGGACGGCGTGCAACTCGACGCGAACGTCTTCGTCGGCCGCGGCACGACGATCGGCGCCGGCTCGCACTTCTATCCGAACGCATCGGTGTACCACGGCTGCAAGATCGGCCCGCGCGCGATCGTCCATGCAGGCGCCGTGATCGGCTCCGACGGTTTCGGCTTCGCGCCGGATTTCGTCGGCGACGGCGATGCGCGCACCGGCAGCTGGGTCAAGATCCCGCAGGTCGGCGGCGTGACGATCGGCCCGGACGTCGAAATCGGCGCGAACACGACGATCGACCGCGGTGCGATGGCGGATACCGTCATCGACGAATGCGTGAAGATCGACAACCAGGTGCAGATCGCCCACAACTGCCGGATCGGCGCGTACACGGTGATCGCCGGCAAGGCGGGCATCGCGGGCAGCACGACGATCGGCCGCCACTGCATGATCGGCGGCGCGGCCGGGATCGCCGGCCACGTGACGCTCGGCGACTATGTCATCATCACCGCGAACTCGGGCGTATCGAAGTCGCTGCCGAAGGCCGGCATCTATACCAGCGCGTTCCCGGCCGTCGATCACGGCGAATGGAACAAGAGCGCCGCACTCGTGCGCAACCTCGACAAGCTGCGCGAGCGCATCAAGGCGCTCGAAGCCGCGCTCGCCGCCCAGGGCGGCACGGGCGCCTGAGCGCATCATGCGAGACCACCAACCGGGCACGGCCAGCGCAACCGGCCCGGTTTGCCAGACTGGGCCGCGCGGCGGCCCGCTTCAGCCTTTGCATCACCACCGCGCAGCCTCTGCGTGAGACGAACCATCATGAGCACTGAAAAAATCAATCTCGACATCCACAAGATCCTCACGCTGCTGCCGCATCGCTACCCGATTCTGCTCGTCGACCGCGTGCTCGAACTCGAACCGCACAAAGGGATCAAAGCGCTGAAGAACGTGTCGATCAACGAGCCGTTTTTCCAGGGGCATTTCCCGAAGCGGCCGGTGATGCCGGGCGTGCTGATCCTCGAGGCGCTCGCGCAGGCGGCTGCGTTGCTGACCTTCGCGGAAGAGCAGCCGAAGGATCCGGAGAACACGCTGTACTACTTCGTCGGCATCGACGGCGCGCGGTTCAAGCGCGTGGTCGAGCCGGGCGATCAACTGATTCTGAACGTGACGTTCGAACGCTACATCCGCGGCATCTGGAAGTTCAAGGCGGTGGCGGAAGTGGACGGCAAGGTGGCGGCGGAAGCCGAACTGATGTGCACGGTCAAGACGGCCGACGCGGCGCCCTGAGCGACGCGGCACGCATGGGCAACGCAACGCGACACATCACATCGAGAGGCAACGGCGCATGACCAGGATTCATCCCACCGCGATCGTCGAGCCGGGCGCGCAGATCGACGAATCGGTCGAGATCGGCCCGTACGCGATCGTCGGTCCGCACGTCACGATCGGCGCGCGCACGACGATCGGCTCGCACAGCGTGATCGAAGGCCATACGACGCTCGGCGAAGACAACCGCATCGGCCATTACGCGTCGGTCGGCGGCCGTCCGCAGGACATGAAGTACAAGGACGAGCCCACGAAGCTCGTGATCGGCAACCGCAACACGATCCGCGAGTTCACGACGATCCACACGGGTACCGTGCAGGACCTCGGCGTGACGACGCTCGGCGACGACAACTGGATCATGGCCTACGTGCACATCGGCCATGACTGCCGCGTCGGCAACCACGTGATCCTGTCGAGCAACGCGCAGATGGCCGGCCACGTCGAGATCGGCGACTGGGCGATCGTCGGCGGCATGTCGGGCGTCCACCAGTTCGTGCGCATCGGCGCGCACTCGATGCTGGGCGGCGCATCGGCGCTCGTGCAGGACATCCCGCCGTTCGTGATCGCGGCCGGCAACAAGGCCGAACCGCACGGGATCAACGTCGAGGGGCTGCGCCGGCGCGGTTTCTCGCCCGATGCGATCTCGGCGCTGCGCAGCGCGTACCGCGTGCTCTACAAGAGCGGCCTGTCGTTCGAGGAAGCGAAGGTGCAGTTGCGCGAGCTGGCGGAGGCGGGCGGCGACGGCGACGTGCCGGTGAAGGCGTTCGTCGATTTCATCGACGCGTCGCAACGCGGCATCATCCGCTAAGCGATGCCGCTTCCGACCAATCAGCTCCGGCTCGCGATGGTGGCCGGCGAGCCGTCGGGCGACCTGCTCGGGGCGTCGCTGCTCGGCGGGCTGCGCGAGCGGCTGCCCGAATCGGCCCAGTATTACGGGATCGGCGGGCAGCGGATGATCGCGCACGGCTTCGACTCGCACTGGCAGATGGACAAGCTGACCGTGCGCGGTTATGTCGAGGCGCTCGGCCAGATTCCCGAGATCCTGCGGATTCGCGGCGAACTGAAGCGCCAGCTGCTCGCCGAGCGGCCTGACGCGTTCATCGGCGTCGACGCGCCCGACTTCAACTTCAACGTCGAACAGGCCGCGCGCGACGCGGGCATTCCGTCGATCCACTTCGTGTGCCCGTCGATCTGGGCATGGCGCGGCGGCCGGATCAAGAAGATCGCCAAGTCCGTCGATCACATGCTGTGCCTGTTCCCGTTCGAGCCGGCGATCCTCGACAAGGCCGGCGTCGCATCGACCTATGTCGGCCATCCGCTGGCCGACGAGATTCCGCTCGAACCCGACACGCACGGCGCGCGCATCGCACTGGGGCTGCCCGCGGACGGCCCCGTGATCGCGGTGCTGCCGGGCAGCCGGCGCTCCGAGATCGCGCTGATCGGCCCGACCTTCTTCGCGGCGATGGCGCTGATGCAGCAGCGCGAGCCCGGCGTGCGGTTCGTGATGCCGGCGGCGACGCCCGCCCTGCGCGAACTGCTGCAGCCGCTCGTCGATGCGCATCCGCAACTCGCGCTGACGATCACCGACGGCCGCTCGCAGGTCGCGATGACGGCCGCCGACGCGATCCTCGTGAAGAGCGGCACCGTCACGCTGGAAGCCGCGTTGCTGAAGAAGCCGATGGTGATCTCGTACAAGGTGCCCTGGCTGACCGGGCAGATCATGCGCCGGCAGGGCTACCTGCCGTACGTCGGCTTGCCGAACATTCTGGCGGGGCGGTTCGTCGTGCCCGAGCTGCTGCAGCATTTCGCGACGCCCGAGGCGCTCGCCGATGCGACGCTCACGCAGTTGCGCGACGACGCGAACCGCCGCACGCTGACCGAAGTGTTTACCGAAATGCATCTTTCGCTGCGGCAGAATACGGCCGTGAAGGCGGCCGAAGCCGTCGTGCGCGTGCTTGAACATCGCAAGGGGCGCGCATGACCGCAGTACGCGTCCCACGCCGGCGCGCGTCGATCGACGTGCAGGGCGGTTTCGACTTCAGCCGCCCCGACGAGATCGTCTGCGGCGTCGACGAAGCCGGCCGCGGCCCGCTCGCCGGGCCGGTGGTGGCCGCCGCGGTGATTCTCGATCCGGCGCAGCCGATCGACGGGCTCGACGATTCGAAGGCGCTGTCCGCGAAGAAGCGCGATGCGCTGTACGAGCTGATCGTCACGCGTTCGCGCGCGTATTGCGTGGCGTCGGCGAGCGTCGACGAGATCGACACGCTGAACATCCTGCACGCGACGATGCTCGCGATGAAGCGGGCCGTCGAGGGCCTGTCGGTCCTGCCGACGCTCGCGCAGATCGACGGCAACCGCTGCCCGACGCTGACCGTGCGGGCCGAAGCGATCGTCAGCGGCGATGCGCTCGTGCCGAGCATCTCGGCCGCGTCGATCCTCGCGAAGGTCACGCGCGACCGCATGCTCGTCGACCTGCACGAGCGCTTCCCGGTGTACGGTTTCAACGTGCATGCGGGCTACGGCACCGCGAAACACCTTGCCGCACTGCGCGAGCACGGCCCGTGCGAAGCGCATCGACGCACTTTCGCACCGGTGCGTGCGGCACTCGACCTGATTCGATGAAAAGCATTACTTCCCGCGACAACCCGTTGTACAAGCGCCTGAAGGCGCTGGCGGGTTCGACGCCCCATCAGCGCCGCAGCGGCCAGGCGCTGCTCGAAGGCTTCCATCTCGCGAGCGCGTACCTCGATACGGGCGCGACGCCCGAGCTGTGCGTGACGACCGAGGGCGCGCTCGGCCACGCGGAAGCGCAGACGATCGTCGCGCGTATCGACGCGCAGCGGGTCGTCACGCTGCCCGACGCACTGTTCGGCCAGTTGTCGAACGTCGTCAACGGCGCCGGCTTCCTGCTGCTCGTCGACCGGCCCGAACATCCGCTGCCCGCGCGCGTCGCGCATACGTCGATCGTGCTCGACGGCGTGCAGGATGCCGGCAACGTCGGCTCGATCCTGCGCAGCGCGGCGGCGGCCAGCGTGCGCCACGTGTTCTGTGCGCCGGGAACGGCGTACGCGTGGTCGTCGAAGGTGCTGCGCTCGGGCATGGGCGCTCATTTCCTGCTGTCGATCCACGAGGATGTCGACGCTGCCGCGCTCGCCGAACGGCTCGACGTGCCGGTCGCGCTGACCGACTCGCACGGCGCGCAGGCGGTCTACGACTGCGACCTGTCGGGGCCGGTTGCCTGGGTGTTCGGCAACGAGGGCGCCGGCGTGTCGGCGTTCTGGCGCGATGCGGCCACGCATCGCGTGACGATTCCGCAGCCGGGCGGAATGGAGTCGCTGAACGTCGCAGCGGCGGCCGCGGTGTGCCTGTTCGAGCAGGTGCGCCAGCAGCGGCCTGCCTGACGCACGGCGCGCGCCAAGCGCCGCACGACGAAAAAAGGCCGCGTTCGACGCGGCCTTGCCGTTTCCGGCGGCGGCCATGCGGCCGCCCGTGCGCCGGTGCTCAGTACGACTGCCGGTCGAGACGGATTTCCTGCAGGATCGTCGTCGCGATTTCCTCGATCGACTTGTGCGTCGACGACAGCCACTTGATCCCCTCGCGACGCATCATCGCCTCGGCCTCGTTGATCTCGTAGCGGCAATTCTCGGGGGCCGCGTACTTGCTGCCGGGACGGCGCTCGTTGCGGATCTCCGACAGGCGCTGCGGGTCGATCGACAGCCCGAACAGCTTTTCGCGGTGCGGGGAGAGTGCCGACGGCAGCTTGCCGCGCTCGAAATCCTCCGGAATCAGCGGATAGTTTGCCGCTTTCACGCCGTACTGCATCGCAAGGTACAGGCTCGTCGGCGTCTTGCCGCTGCGCGACACGCCGACGAGGATCACGTCGGCTTCCGACAGGTTGCGGTTCGACTGGCCGTCGTCGTGCGCGAGCGAGAAGTTGATCGCCTCGATCCGCGTCTTGTACTCCTCGGTGTCCGCATTCTGGTGGCCGCGGCCCATCGCGTGGCTCGACTTGAGCTCCAGTTCCTGCTCGAGCGGTTCGACGAAGCGCTGGAACATGTCGAGCACGAGCGCGTTCGAGCGCTTGACGATGTCGTTCGATTCGCTGTCGACGAGCGTCGTGAACACGATCGCGCGGCGGCCATCGTGCACGGCGGCCTCGTTGATCTTCTCGACGGTCGCATAGGCCTTGTCGGGCGAGTCGACGAACGGCACGCGCACGAGACGGAATTTCTGGTCGAACTGGGAGAGGATCGAGTGCGCGAAGGTTTCGGCAGTGATCCCGGTGCCGTCGGAGACGATGAATACGGTAGGCAGCATGAATCTGGACGTCGAGCGTGAAGGGCGGTTGCGCGGGCGGCTGGAGGTGCGCCTCCAGACCCAGTGACAAGGTCGCGCCACATCCGGCAGCCGGCACGGTAGAATAGCGGCAACCTGTTGGATAAGCAATTGCGGGGGCAGGGCGCGAACGGCGCCCGCGGCTTGACCGCTGGATTCCAGAATTCCCGGCAAGTCTGGCGATTTGTCTGCATATATCGCCCTTCTGCCGGGATTTTTGCAAATCGGGTCGGAATATTTTCCGCCGCTGCGAGTGTTTATCTAACAGGTTGCGCAAGACGCGCCGCGCCTTTTTGCAAGCGCCCGCGTTCGAGCCCACTTGCGCGATCGAGCATTTTTTTCACACTTAGGGGCTTGTATGACTAACGCAGCAAACGTCGCAAAGGACCAGGCGTATGTAATTCCGTTCGAGCAGTTGCGGATGACCGATGTGGAGATCGTGGGCGGCAAGAATGCGTCGCTCGGCGAGATGATCAGCCAGCTTTCCGAAGCAGGCGTTCGCGTACCCACCGGTTTCGCCACGACCGCGCTCGCGTTCCGCGATTTCCTCAAGCACAACGACCTCACCGATCGTATCGCCAAGCGTCTCGAGTCGCTCGACATCGACGACGTGAAGGCGCTCGCCGAAGCCGGTGCCGAGATCCGCAAGTGGATCGTCGACGCACCGCTGCAGGCGCGCCTCGAGGAAGAAATCCGTGCGCAGTTCGACATCCTCAAGAACGGCTCGCCGAGCGAACTGTCGTTCGCCGTGCGTTCGTCCGCGACCGCGGAAGACCTGCCCGACGCATCGTTCGCCGGCCAGCAGGAGTCCTACCTGAACGTCGTCGGCATCGAGGACGTGCTCGATCGCATGAAGCACGTGTTCGCGTCGCTGTACAACGACCGCGCGATCTCGTACCGCGTGCACAAGGGCTTCACGCACGCGGAAGTCGCGCTGTCGGCCGGCGTGCAGCGCATGGTCCGCTCGGACGTCGGCGCCGCCGGCGTGATGTTCACGATCGACACCGAATCGGGCTTCAAGGACGCCGTGTTCATCACGTCGAGCTACGGCCTGGGCGAAACCGTCGTGCAGGGCGCGGTGAACCCGGACGAGTTCTACGTGTTCAAGACGACGCTCGCCCAGGACAAATACCCGATCATCCGCCGCTCGATCGGCTCGAAGCTGATCAAGATGGAATTCACGCAGCCGGGCGAGCCGGGCCGCGTGAAGACGGTCGACGTGCCGCACGAACAGCGCAACCGCTACTCGATCACCGACGAGGACGTGATCGAGCTGGCGAAGTACGCGGTCATCATCGAGAAGCACTACCAGCGTCCGATGGACATCGAGTGGGGCAAGGACGGCCGCGACGGCAAGATCTTCATCCTGCAGGCACGTCCGGAAACGGTGAAGAGCCAGGCAACCGGCAAGGCCGAGCAGCGCTTCAAGCTGAAGGGCCAGTCGCAGGTGCTGGCGACGGGCCGTGCGATCGGTCAGAAGATCGGCGCGGGCCCCGTGCGCGTGATCCAGGATCCGTCGGAAATGGAACGCGTGCAGCCGGGCGACGTGCTGGTGGCCGACATGACCGACCCGAACTGGGAGCCGGTGATGAAGCGTGCGGCCGCGATCGTCACGAACCGCGGCGGCCGCACCTGCCACGCGGCGATCATCGCGCGTGAGCTCGGCGTGCCGGCAGTCGTCGGCTGCGGCGACGCGACCGACGTGCTGAAGGACGGCGCGCTCGTCACGGTATCGTGCGCGGAAGGCGACGAAGGCAAGATCTACGACGGCCTGCTCGAGACGGAAGTCACGGAAGTGCAGCGCGGCGAACTGCCGGAAATCCCGGTCAAGATCATGATGAACGTCGGCAACCCGCAGCTCGCGTTCGACTTCTCGCAACTGCCGAACGGCGGCGTGGGTCTCGCGCGTCTCGAGTTCATCATCAACAACAACATCGGCGTTCACCCGAAGGCGATTCTCGAGTACCCGAACATCGACCAGGACCTGAAGAAGGCGGTCGAGAGCGTCGCGCGCGGTCACGCATCGCCGCGTCAGTTCTACGTCGACAAGCTGACCGAAGGCGTCGCGACGATCGCGGCGGCGTTCTATCCGAAGCCCGTGATCGTGCGCCTGTCCGACTTCAAGTCGAACGAGTACAAGAAGCTGATCGGCGGTTCGCGTTACGAGCCGGACGAGGAAAACCCGATGCTGGGCTTCCGCGGCGCGTCGCGTTACATCGCCGAGGACTTCGCGCAGGCGTTCGAGATGGAGTGCCGTGCACTGAAGCGCGTGCGCGACGAGATGGGTCTGACCAACGTCGAGATCATGGTGCCGTTCGTGCGGACCGTGAAGCAGGCGGAGCGTGTCGTCGGCCTGCTCGAGAAGTTCGGCCTGAAGCGCGGCGAAAACGGCCTGCGCCTCGTGATGATGTGTGAAGTCCCGACCAACGCGATCCTTGCCGAAGAGTTCCTGGAGCACTTCGACGGTTTCTCGATCGGCTCGAACGACCTCACGCAGCTCACGCTCGGCCTCGACCGCGACTCGGGCATGGAACTGCTGGCCGTCGACTTCGACGAACGCGACCCGGCCGTCAAGTTCCTGCTCAAGCGTGCGATCGATACCTGCCGCAAGATGGGCAAGTACGTCGGTATCTGCGGCCAGGGCCCGTCCGATCACCCGGACTTCGCGCAGTGGCTGACCGACGAAGGCATCGTGTCGATCTCGCTGAACCCGGACACGATCATCGACACGTGGCAAGCGCTCGCCGCGAACCGGAAGTAACGCCCGGTAATGCATCTTCGGCGAAGGAGCGGCAACGTCGCTCCTTCGATGAAGGCAAAATGCAAGGTTCATGCTATAAACACCCCGGTAAGCACCGGGGTGTTTTTGTTTGTCGGTACAGGTACACGCCGGGCCGCCCCCGCGGGGAGTAGCGAGCGAGAGCAAGCGCGGGGGCGTTTTCGAGGAGACCACAATCATGTCGGGGCATCTGTTCTGGTGGGTCGCGGTGGGCGTGCTGGTCGTCGCCGAGTTGCTGACCGGTACGTTTTATCTGCTGATGATCGCGCTCGGCTTTCTCGCGGGCGGGTTGCTGCAACTGGCCGGTTTCGCGCCGCACGTGCAGTTCGGCGCGGCGGCCGCGGTCGCGATCGTCGCGATGATCGCGCTGCGCCGTTCGGGGCTCGGCCGCAAGCAGAAGCGCGACACGTCGACGAATCCCGACGTCAATCTCGATATCGGCTCGACCGTCACGGTCGACGCGTGGCACGACGGCCGCGCGCGCGTGCAGTATCGCGGCGCCGACTGGGATGTCGAGCTCGCGCACGGCGAGCGCGACGATGCGCACGTCTATCAGGTGAGCGCCGTGCGCGGCAATTGTCTCGTGGTCGTGGCGAAACCCGCGGGCTGATCGTCCGCTGATACAACAAGGAGGGAATACTTCATGGATTCGCTGATCATCTGGGTTGTCCTGCTCGTCATCGCGATCGTGATCGTGTCGAAGACGGTGAAGATCGTGCCGCAGCAGCATGCATGGGTGCTGGAGCGCTTCGGGCGTTATCACGCGACGCTGTCGCCCGGCCTGAACATCGTGCTGCCGTTCGTCGATCGCATCGCGTACCGGCACGTGCTGAAGGAAATTCCGCTCGACGTGCCGAGTCAGGTCTGCATCACGCGCGACAACACGCAGCTGCAGGTCGACGGCGTGCTGTACTTCCAGGTGACCGATCCGATGAAGGCGTCGTACGGGTCGAGCAACTTCGTGCTCGCGATCACGCAGCTCGCGCAAACCACGCTGCGCTCGGTGGTCGGCAAGCTCGAACTCGACAAGACGTTCGAGGAGCGCGACTTCATCAACCACAACATCGTGTCGGCGCTCGACCAGGCCGCGGCGAACTGGGGCGTGAAGGTGCTGCGCTACGAGATCAAGGACCTGACGCCGCCGAAGGAAATCCTGCACGCGATGCAGGCGCAGATCACCGCGGAGCGCGAGAAGCGCGCGCTGATCGCCGCTTCGGAAGGCCGCAAGCAGGAGCAGATCAACCTCGCGTCGGGCGCGCGTGAAGCGGCCATCCAGAAGTCCGAAGGCGAGCGGCAGGCCGCGATCAACCAGGCGCAGGGCGAGGCCGCCGCGATCCTGGCGGTGGCCGAGGCGAACGCGCAGGCGATCCAGAAGATCGCGAATGCGATCCAGTCGCAAGGCGGGATGGATGCGGTGAACCTGAAGGTCGCCGAGCAGTATGTGAACGCGTTCTCGAATCTCGCGAAGCAGGGCAACACGCTGATCGTGCCGTCGAACCTGTCGGACCTCGGTACGGCGATCTCGTCGGCGCTGACGATCGTCAAGAACGCGTCGACGCCCGCGAAGGGCTGAACCGCGCGCAACCGCGGCCCAGGCGGCCGCCGCGTGCGATCGGCGTGCGGCGAATCGTCGCGCAGCCGGACGACCGGCAGGCCGGAATCAGATAGCCCAAAGCAACACGGCCCGCTTCGAGCGGGCCGTGTCGTTTGTGTGGCGGGTCGCGCGCGTCAGGTGCCGGCGCGCATGATGCGTGCCTTTTCGCGTTCCCAGTCGCGCTTTTTCTCGGTTTCGCGCTTGTCGTGCAACTTCTTGCCCTTCGCGAGCGCGATGTCGCACTTCACGCGACCACCCTTGTAGTGGAAGTTCAGCGGCACGAGCGTGTAGCCGCGCTGCTCGACCTTGCCGATCAGTTTCTTGATTTCCTCGCGGTGCAGCAGCAGCTTGCGCGTGCGAACCGGGTCGGGCTTGATGTGCGTCGAGGCTTCGGGCAGCGGGCTGATATGGGTACCGATCAGGAAGATCTCGGCGTTCTTCACCACGACGTAGCCTTCCTTGATCTGGCCGCGCCCGGCGCGCAGCGCCTTGACTTCCCAGCCCTCCAGCACGAGCCCCGCCTCGTAGCGTTCCTCGATGTGATAATCGAAGTGCGCTTTCCTGTTGTCGATGATGCTCATGAAAGGATCGGCCCAACTCGTTTAAAATCACGATTTTAGCAAAGCGGGGCGGGAATCGCCCGGCTTGCGTTCCCACCTCAAGCGATGCCGCGCGATTTATGGCAGATGTCCAGAAAACCGTATTGATCCGCCATTCGGCGGAACAGATGTTCGACCTCGTCACCGACGTGGCCGACTACCCCAATTTCCTGCCCTGGTGCGGCGGTGTCGAGATTCGCCGTCAGGACGAGAGCGGGATGGAAGCGCGCATCGACATCAACTTCAAGGGCATCAAGCAGCATTTCGCGACGCGCAACACGCAGCAGCGCCCGACGCGGATCGACATGGAGTTCACGGACGGCCCGTTCAAGAAGTTCACGGGCTCGTGGCGCTTCACCGCGCTGCGCGCCGATGCGTGCAAGATCGAATTCGCGCTGCATTACGAGTTTTCGAGCATCCTGCTCGAAAAGATCATCGGGCCCGTGTTCAGCCACATCGCGAACACGTTCGTCGATTCGTTCGTGAAGCGCGCGGACCAGCGCTACGGGAAGGGGTGACGCGATGCTGTCGATCGAAGTCTGCTATGCGCTGCCGGACCGCCAGACGCTGATTCCGCTGTCGCTGCCCGAAGGCGCGACCGTGCGCTCGGCGATCGACGCGAGCGGCGTGCTCGCGCTGCATCCGGAGATCGATCTCGCGCACGCGAAGACGGGCGTGTACGGCAAGCTCGCGCCGCTCGACGCGCCGCTCGCCGATCACGATCGCGTCGAGATCTACCGCCCGCTGATCGTCGACCCGAAGCTGGCGCGTCAGCGGCGCGTCGACAAGTCCCGCCGCGACGGCTCGATCGAGGGCCGCAAGTGGATGCACAAGGACGCGCGCTGACGCGTTTTTCGTTCCGATTCGCCTGATCGCACGCCGCGGCGCGCTCAGTGGGCCGCGGCGTTTGCGTTTGTCGGCGCGCTGCCCGGCGTGTCGCCGTGCTGCCGCACCGAGCCGTACACGCCGGCGAGCAGCAGCACGAGCGCGGTGATTTCGAGCGCGTGCGGCATCCGCTGGTCGTACACGAACGCGTACAGCATCGCGAACACGGTTTCGAACACGATCAGCTGCCCCGACAGCGTGAGCGGCAAGCGCTTCGACGCCGCATTCCACAGGCCGTTGCCGAGCCACGACGCGCCGATCGCGAGCCCGAGATTCAGCAGCCAGAACAGCTGCCAGCGCGACGCCGGGACGGCCGCCTGCACCGTGCCGGCGGGCAGCGCGAGGATCGCGATCCAGCAGAGCGCGCCGATCAGGCCCGTCACGACACCCCATAGCACCGACCATTCGTTGCCGTCGAAATGATGATGGCGCTGCAGGTAGCGTGCGTTCGCGACCGCGTACCAGGTCCAGCTGGCGAGCGCGCCGGCCGCGCAGGCGATGCCGGCGAGTTTCTGGCCGAGGGTGGTCGCATGCGCGGCTTCGGACGTGAACAGGTCGACGTTGATGCAGGCGATGCCCGCGATCACCAGCGCGAGCGGGGCGGCGAGCCGCCGCAGCGGCACGGCGCCGTGGTCGCCGAGGCCCGCGAGCGTGACGGTCACGGGCAGCACGCCGACGATCAGCGAGCTGGGCGCGATGCCGATCAGATGCACGGCGCCGGACAGCAGCATGTAATACGCGACGTTGCCGATGACGGCGAGCCTTACCAGCGCGACGAGGTCTTCGCGGGTCAGCCGCGCGAGCAGCGAGCGGGCGGCGGGCAGGGCGGCCGCGAGCGACACGAGGCCGTACATCGCGTAGCGGCCGGCGCTCAGCAGCAGCGGCGAGAAGTCGGTCAGCAGCCGCGGAACGAGAAACACCATGCCCCACAGGGCGCCTGCCAGGACACCGTAAACCACGCCGCGCTGCATCGACCGCTCCGAACGAATGACTGATGTGCGCGCATCTTAGCGACGCCGTCGCGGCGGTGTCTTGTTCATTCCTGCACTCGGCATGGGGCGCGGCGCGTCGGCCGGCTGCGGCGAATCAGCCCTCGGCCGGATCGGGCGAGGCGGGCGCGCCGTCGCCCGCTGCACGCGCGCGTGCCGGGCGCCGCACGGCGCGCAGGGTGCCGCTGTTGCCGCCGCCGCAGTAGAAGCGGTCGCGGCCGTCGGATTCGAGCCCCGATACGCCGACGCCAGCCGGCATGTCGACCTGTTCGAGGACCTGGCCCGTGTGCGGGTCGACGTGCCGCAGGTCGCTCTGGTCGGCTTCCCACGTGCCGTGCCACAGCTCGCCGTCGACCCACGTCACGCCGGTGACGAAGCGGTTCGATTCGATCGTGCGCAGCACGGCGCCCGATTCCGGATCGATCTGATGAATCTTGCGTTCGCGGTACTGGCCGACCCACAGCGTGCCTTCGGCCCACGCGAGCCCCGAGTCGGCGCCGCCGCCGGGGGCCGGGATCGTCGCGAGCACGCGGCCCGATTCGGGATCGAGCTTCTCGATGCGGTCCTCGACGATCTGGAACAGGTGGCGGCCGTCGAACGCCGTGCCTGCATGCGCGGCAACGTCGAGCGAGCGCACGGTCGTGCCGCGCTCGGGATCGAGCGCATTCAGCTTGTCGCCGGACGCGTACCACACGTGCCGTCCGTCGAACGTGACGCCGTGCACGCCGTCGACGCCCGGAAACGGGCCGTATTCGCGAATGATCTCTGCCGCGGAGCGTTTCATGTTCGTCACCTCGTCGTTCGATGCGGCCATCCTAATCGCCCGGCAGCGGCGCCGGGAGTAACAAGGTCGTCGCGAATCCGGGCAGCGGCGGCGTCATCCAGCGGCGCGCGCGGCCGCGGCCGAGCGCCTGCACCTTGCCGGCCTCCGCGAGCGTGTCGAGCGCGCGTTGCACGGTGCGCTGGCTCGCGCCGAGCGCGAGCGCCAGCGCGGAACTCGACCACGCTTCGCCGTCGGCGAGCAGCGCGAGGACGGCCGCGTGGCGATCGTCGACCGGGCGTGCGAGGACGACGGTCTCGCGTACGCCGAGCGGTTCGAGCGCGAAGCCGCGCGGTGTCGCGACGACGTTCGCGAGCGGGCGCAGCACCGCGCGCAGCCGGCCGATCTCGACGCGCAGTCGCGCGCGATGCGATTCGTCCGCCTGTTTGGCGCGGAACGCGGCGGCCACGAGCGCATTGCGCGACACGTCGGCCGGCCACGCTTCGCCGAGCGCGCGGGCGAGCACGAACAGCACGGGGCGGCGCGCGAGCG
>NZ_JAAGPK010000106.1:0-27960 GCF_017104685.1 Burkholderia sp. Tr-20355
TCCCTGGCCGGCCGCGGGCGGGCTGGCTTCGACGTCGATCAGCGTGCGGATGCGCGCGTCGAGGCCGAGGCGTTTCAGGCCGGCGGCCGCGAGGATGATCGCCGCGTAGTCGCCGCGGTCGAGCTTCGCGAGGCGCGTGTCGAGGTTGCCGCGCAGCGGCAGGACTTCCAGGTGCGGATAGCGCGACCGCAGCATCGCTTCGCGGCGCAGGCTCGACGTGCCGACGACCGCGCCGGCGGGCAGCGCGTCGAGCGACGCGTAGTCGTTCGACACGAAGGCATCGCGCGGGTCTTCGCGCGCCATGATCGCGGCAAGCGAGAAGCCGTCGGGCAATGCCATCGGCACGTCCTTCAGCGAATGCACGGCGAGATCGGCGCGGCCGTCGGCCAGCGCGCTCTCCAGTTCCTTCACGAACAGGCCCTTGCCGCCGACCTTCGACAGCGTGCGATCGAGAATCTGATCGCCGCGGGTCGTCATCCCGAGGATTTTCACGTCACAAGCTGGATATAATTTGCGCAGCGCATCACGCACATGTTCGGCTTGCCACATCGCCAGGCGGCTCTCGCGCGAAGCAATCGTCAACGTCGCGGGCGGCTGTGCCTGTCGCGGCCCGGCCGCGGGGGTCTCGGAATTCATTGCTGGAACATCGAAGGACGGGATTGAAGATCGAACAATGGTAGCACGCACGCCCCGGCCCGCCCGGGCCCGGAGCCCGCGCCCGGCCTGCCCCCGTGCGGGTCGCGGCGCCGATGTGCGGATGTGCCGCACGTAGCTGGTTGCTTGACCGCAGTTCCCGCAGTTTCCGCAGTTCCTTTTGACTCGAGCTTTCCCAAGGAAACCCATCGTGAAGTCTTCCGGATCGGCGCGCACGGCGCGCCGCAATGCTGCCCTGTCCTCCTCCGACGCCTCGACGGACACCGTCGCCACCGCCGCGAACGGCCGTGCGAAAACGGCAACGAAACCGAAAGACCCGATACGTCAGACAAAACGCGTGACGAAAGCCGCCGGCGCCGCCGCCCGCACGGCCGCCGCGCCGAAGGCCGGCACGCGCACGCGCGAGGACAAGGACCGTCCGCTGTTCGAAGACATCCGCTTCCTCGGCCGCCTGCTGGGCGACGTCGTGCGCGAGCAGGAAGGCGATACGGTATTCGACGTCGTCGAGACGATCCGCCAGACCGCGGTCAAGTTCCGCCGCGAGGACGACAACGAAGCCGCGCAGACGCTCGAGAAGAAACTGCGCAAGCTGACGCCGGAACAGACGGTGAGCGTCGTGCGCGCGTTCAGCTATTTCTCGCATCTCGCGAACATCGCGGAAGACCGCCACCACAACCGCCGCCGCCGCATCCATGCGCTGGCGGGCTCGGCGTCGCAACCGGGCACGGTCGCGTACGCGCTCGAACAGCTGAAGACGACCGGCAACGCGTCGAAGCGCCTGCTGCAGCGCTTCTTCGACGATGCGCTGATCGTGCCGGTGCTGACCGCGCACCCGACCGAAGTGCAGCGCAAGAGCATCCTCGACGCGCAGCACGACATCGCGCGCCTGCTCGCCGAGCGCGACCAGGAACTGACCGCGCGCGAGCGCCAGTACAACGAAGCGATGCTGCGCGCGCGCGTCACCGCGCTGTGGCAGACCCGCATGCTGCGCGACGCGCGCCTGACGGTCGGCGACGAGATCGAGAACGCGCTGTCCTACTACCGCGCGACGTTCCTCGACGAGCTGCCCGCGCTGTACGGCGACATCGAGGCCGCGCTCGCCGAGCACGGCCTGTCCGCGCGCGTGCCCGCGTTCTTCCAGATGGGCAGCTGGATCGGCGGCGACCGCGACGGCAATCCGAACGTGACCGCCGCGACGCTCGACGAGGCGATCAACCGCCAGGCCGCGGTGATCCTCGAGCACTACCTGGAACAGGTGCACAAGCTCGGCGCCGAGCTGTCGGTGTCGAACCTGCTGGTCGGCGCGAACGACGCGGTGAAGGCGCTCGCGGCCGCCTCGCCCGACCAGTCGCCGCACCGCGTCGACGAACCGTATCGCCGCGCGCTGATCGGCATCTACACGCGGCTTGCCGCGAGCGCGCGCGTGCGCGTCGGCGAAGGCACGGTGCCCGTGCGCAGCGCGGGCCGCGGCGCGCCGCCGGTGCGCGCGATCCCGTATGCGGATTCCGAGGCGTTCGTCGCCGACCTGAAGGTGCTGACCGCCTCGCTCGACGAACACCACGGCACGTCGCTCGCCGCGCCGCGCCTCGCGCCGCTCGTGCGCGCGGCCGAGGTATTCGGCTTCCATCTCGCGAGCATCGACCTGCGCCAGAGCTCCGACATCCACGAAGCGGTGGTCGCCGAACTGTTCGCGCGCGCGGGCGTCGAGGCGAACTACGCGGCGCTCGCCGAGGAAGACAAGCTGCGCGTGCTGCTCGCCGCGCTCGCCGACCCGCGCCCGCTGCGCTCGCCGTACTTCGAATACTCGGCGCTCGCGCAGAGCGAGCTCGGCGTGTTCGAGAAGGCGCGCGAAGTCCGCGCGCAATTCGGCGCGCGCGCGGTGCGCAACTACATCATCTCGCATACGGAAACCGTCAGCGACCTCGTCGAGGTCCTGCTGCTGCAGAAGGAGACGGGGCTGCTCGAGGGCGCGCTCGGCGTGCCGGGCGGCGACGCGAGGAACAGCCTGATGGTGATCCCGCTGTTCGAGACGATTCCCGACCTGCGCGACGCCGCGCGCATCATGCGCGAATACTTCGCACTGCCGGGCATCGACGCGCTGATCGCCCACCAGGGCGCCGAGCAGGAAGTGATGCTCGGCTACTCGGACAGCAACAAGGACGGCGGCTTCCTCACGTCGAACTGGGAGCTGTACCGCGCGGAACTCGCGCTCGTCGACCTGTTCCGCGCCCGCAAGATCACGCTGCGGCTGTTCCACGGCCGCGGCGGCACGGTCGGCCGCGGCGGCGGCCCGACCTACCAGGCGATCCTGTCGCAGCCGCCGGGCACCGTGAACGGCCAGATCCGCCTGACCGAACAGGGCGAGGTGATCGCGAGCAAGTTCGCGAACCCCGAGATCGGCCGGCGCAACCTGGAGACCGTCGTCGCCGCGACGCTCGAGGCGTCGCTGCTGCCGCAGTCGAACGCGCCCGCGCAGTTGCCCGCGTTCGAAGCCGCGATGCAGACGCTGTCCGATTCGGCGATGGCCGCGTACCGCGCGCTCGTCTATGAGACCCCGGGCTTCACCGACTACTTCTTCTCGTCGACGCCGATCACCGAGATCGCCGAGCTGAACATCGGCAGCCGCCCGGCATCGCGCAAGCTGCAGGATCCGAAGCAGCGCAGGATCGAGGATCTGCGCGCGATTCCGTGGGGCTTCTCGTGGGGCCAGTGCCGGCTGCTGCTGACGGGCTGGTACGGCTTCGGCAGCGCGGTGAGCGCGTATCTCGACGGCGCCGGGGACGACGCCGAACGCACGAAGCGCGTCACGCTGCTGAAGAAGATGAACAAGACCTGGCCGTTCTTCTCGAACCTGATGTCGAACATGGACATGGTGCTCGCGAAGACCGATCTCGCGGTCGCATCGCGCTATGCGCAGCTCGTGTCCGACCGCAAGCTGCGCAAGCACGTGTTCGAGCGGATCGTCGCGGAATGGGAGCGCACGTCGCAGGCGCTCGCGGAGATCACCGGGCAGGAAGGCCGCCTCGCGACCAACCCGCTGCTCGCGCGCTCGATCAAGAACCGCTTCCCGTATCTCGATCCGCTGAACCACCTGCAGGTCGAGTTGATCAAGCGTCACCGCGCGGGCGACACGAACGCACGGCTGCGCCGCGGGATCCACCTGACGATCAACGGGATCGCGGCCGGCCTGCGCAACACCGGCTGATCCGCCCGCGGTGCGGGCGCGTTCCGCGCCGGCCTGGACGCGAAGGCCGCGATACGCACGAGCGCGTATCGCGGCTTTTTTCATGGCGCGGCGCGCCGCGCGTTCAATGCGCGTCGATCAGCAGCGCGTCGTGCTCGAACGAACCGTCGGGCTGCACCGCGTAGTAGCCGCGCACCTCGTCGGGCGCGTGCGCCCACAGCGCGCGAATGCCGGTCACGCTGTCGGCCGGCGTGCGGATGCGCGCGACCCACGTGTCGAAATCGATCGGCAGCCGCCAGCGGCTGTGTACCTGCGCGTCGAAGCCGGCTTCGCGGAACATCGCGAGCCATTCGTCCGCCCGGTAGTCGCGCACGTGCGATGCGTCGCGCAGCACTTCCGCGGCCTGCAGGTACGTATCGAGGAGCGGATGGTCGTTGCCGGCGATGTCGATCATCAGCACGCGGCCGCCCGGCTTCAGCACGCGGCGCACCTCGGCGAGCGCCGCGCGCAGGTCGTGCCAGTGGTGCGCGCTCATCCGGCTCACGACCCAGTCGAACGTCGCGGTATCGAACGGCAGCCGCTCGGCCGGCCCCTGCTGCGTGCGGATGTTCTCGAGCCCGCGCTCGCGCGCGGCCGCATCGACGGTCGCGAGCATCGGCGCGGCGAGATCGTAGGCGACCACGTCGCGCACGTGCGGCGCGACCGCGAAGCTCGCGTGGCCGGCGCCGCAGCCGAGATCGAGCACCGCGGCCTCGGGCGTCGCACTCACCGCGTCGGCGAGCGTCCGCAGGTCGGCACCCGTCGCATGAACCGTGCTCGTCAGATAGGCGGCGGCCGTCGTGCCGAATGCGTCGGCGACCTGGTCGTGGTGTTTCATCGTTCGCTCCTTTCTCTTGCGCAAGCGGCCGGCATGGATGCGCCAGCGCGCATTCCGGCCCCCTGCAACACGTTTGGTGGGACGCCCGCTGCCCTGCCAGCGTGCGACCCGCTACAATAGGCCCGCGTCTGTACCAGTACAAGTTAAGCAGTTATTCTGGTATTCAATCCACCTGCCTGAACGTTGCCGCGTCCCCGCTTCCCTTTCGCCGTTTCCGCATGAACCAGCCGTCCTCCGCCTCCGTCCCGCCGCTCGACGCCACGCCCGCCCGTGCGCTCGGCGAATTCATCCGTGCCCATCGCGAGCGGCTGTCGCCGCAGGCCGTCGGGCTGCCGCCCGGCCCGCGCCGCCGTACGCCGGGGTTGCGGCGCGAGGAAGTCGCGCAGCTGTGCGGCGTCAGCCCGACCTGGTACACGTGGATCGAGCAGGGCCGCCCGGTGTCCGCATCGGCCGACGCGCTCGCGCGGATCGCCGTCGCGCTGCAGCTGTCGAAGGCCGAGCGCGCCTACCTGTTCGAGCTGGCCGCGCAGCGCGATCCGGCCGAGCCCGACGTCGCGGGCGGCGACCTGCCGCCGACGCTCGCCGCGACCGTCGCGGCGATCGCGACGCCCGCGTACGTGCTCGACCGGCAATGGAACGCGCTCGCGTGGAACGCACCGGCCGCCGCGCTCTTTTCCGGCTGGCTCGACGGCGAGCACGACCGCAACCTGCTGCGCTTCACGTTCATGTCGCCGGCCGCGCGCACGCTGATCGTCGACTGGGAAACCCGCGCCCGGCGGCTCGCGGCCGAATTCCGCGCCGATTCGATCCGCCACCTGGCCGACGCGCCGACGCGCGCGCTGATCGACGCGCTGACCGCCGGCAGCGACGCGTTCGCGCAGTACTGGGCGTCGCAGGACGTGTTCGAACGCGAAGGCGGGCGGCGCGAATTCGACCATCCGGCCGACGGGCGCCTCGTGTACCAGCAGATCACGCTGAAGCCCGCGCACCGCGAGGACCTGAAGCTGGTCGTGCTCGTGCGCGACTGAGCGGGCCGGCCCGCGCGGGCCACGGCCGGCAGGCCCGCGAATGTTAGAATTGCAGGATTCCCTCGGCGGCGCACGCTGCCCAACTCCCCTTCGAAGAATCGCCATGACGTCCCAACTGCACAAAAAGGGCGAGGCCTGGTCGGCCCGCTTCTCGGAACCGATGTCGGAACTGGTCAAGCGCTATACGTCGTCGGTGTTTTTCGACAAGCGCCTCGCGCTCGTCGACATCGCCGGCTCGCTCGCGCACGCGAACATGCTCGCCGCGCAGAAGATCATCAGCGCCGACGACCTGGCCGCGATCGAACGCGGAATGGCACAGATCAAGGGCGAGATCGAGCGCGGCGAATTCGAATGGCAGCTCGACCTCGAAGACGTCCACCTGAACATCGAGGCGCGCCTGACCGCGCTGATCGGCGATGCCGGCAAGCGCCTGCACACGGGCCGCTCGCGCAACGACCAGGTCGCGACCGACATCCGCCTGTGGCTGCGCGGCGAGATCGACCGCATCGGCGGCCTGCTGAACGACCTGCGCGGCGCGCTGATCGACCTCGCGGAACAGAACGCCGACACGATCATGCCCGGCTTCACGCACCTGCAGGTCGCGCAACCCGTCACGTTCGGCCACCACCTGCTCGCGTACGTCGAGATGTTCACGCGCGACGCGGAACGCATGCGCGACTGCCGCACGCGCGTGAACCGCCTGCCGCTCGGCGCGGCCGCGCTCGCGGGCACGAGCTATCCGATCGATCGTCATGCGGTCGCGAAGACGCTCGGCTTCGACGGCATCTGCGCGAACTCGCTCGACGCCGTGTCCGATCGCGACTTCGCGATCGAATTCACGGCCGCCTCGGCGCTGGTGATGACGCACGTGTCGCGCTTCTCCGAAGAGCTCGTGCTGTGGATGAGCCCGCGCGTCGGCTTCATCGACATCGCCGACCGCTTCTGCACCGGCAGCTCGATCATGCCGCAGAAGAAGAACCCGGACGTGCCCGAGCTCGCGCGCGGCAAGACGGGCCGCGTGAACGGCCACCTGATGGCGCTGCTGACGCTGATGAAGGGCCAGCCGCTCGCGTACAACAAGGACAACCAGGAAGACAAGGAACCGCTGTTCGACACGGTCGACACCGTTGCCGACACGCTGCGGATCTTCGCCGAGATGGTCGCGGGCATCACCGTGAAGCCGGACGCGATGCGCGCGGCCGCGCTGCAGGGCTTCTCGACCGCCACCGACCTCGCCGACTACCTCGTGAAGCGCGGCCTGCCGTTCCGCGACGCGCACGAAGCCGTCGCGCACGCGGTGAAGATCTGCGACGACCGCGGCATCGACCTCGCCGACCTGACGCTCGACGAGATGAAGCAGGAACTGCCGAACGTCGCGCACCTGATCGGCGACGACGTGTTCGGCTACCTGACGCTGGAAGGGTCGGTCGCGAGCCGCAACCACCCGGGCGGCACCGCGCCCGACCAGGTGCGTGCGGCCGTCAAGGCAGCCCGCGCCGCACTGGGCCGGTAACCGCCTGCCGTCATGGACGGACGCCTTCGGCGTCCGTTTTTCATTCGGGCGGCCGTCGCGCCGCCCATCGCCCGCCCTGCTTCCCGGATGCCGCCGATGACTTTTTCCGCCGCGCTCTTCGACATGGACGGCCTGCTCGTCGACTCCGAGCGGACCATCATGAACACGTGGATCGACGTGTCGAACGCGCACGGTGTCGTGCTGACCGTCGCCGACTACCTGCAGATCGTCGGCCGCTCGTTCGCCGAAGGCCAGGTCATCCTGGCGCGGCTGATCGGCCAGCCCGAGACGTTCGATGCCGTGCGCACCCGCGTGCGCGAACAACTCGCGGCGCCCGAGCCGCATCCGAAGTTTCCGCTGAAGCCCGGCGCGCTCGCGCTGCTCGATGCGCTCGCGCAAGCCGGCATTCCATGCGCGGTCGCGTCGTCGTCCGCGGGCGACGTGATCCGCGCGCGGCTCGATGCGGTCGGCGTGCTGCCGTTCTTCCGCGCGATCGCGGGCGGCGACGAAGTCGCGCGCGGCAAGCCCGACCCGGCCGTCTACCGGCTCGCGGCCGAACGCCTCGGCGTGCCGGCGCACCGCTGCGTGGCATTCGAGGACAGCGACTTCGGCGCGCAGTCGGCCGCCGGCGCCGGCGCATCGGTCGTGACCGTGCCGGACCTGAAGGCGCCGACGCCCGAGATCGTCGCGCTGAGCCTGCACGTGCTCGCCTCGCTCGACGATGCGGTCGCGCTCGTGCCGTCGTGGTTCGGGCTGCAGGGCACGTCGCAACCTGCCTAGGCGCCACCGCGCGCCGCGCCATGCAAAACGGGCACCCGAGGGTGCCCGTTTCGTCGTGCCGCCGAACGACCGGCGTCGCGATGGTCCTTACTTGTTGCCGGCCGTCTCGGACAGCCGCTTCATCGTCGCGATGCGCGCACCGATCAGGTCGACGCGCCCTTCCTCGCCGACGAGCGGCGCCGTCGCGTCGCGGAACCCGACCCACGCGCGCTGCGCACGCACGAGCGTCGCGGCCGAGTGGGCCGGCATCTTGCGACGCAGCTTCTGGTAATAGCGGTTCAGGTCGAACAGCGCGTGCTCGCACGCGGCATCCTGTTCGCACGGCCGCACGCGGCGCACGGCCGGACCACGCGGCGCGTTTGCCGCCGGCTTCGCGTTCGGCGTGGCCGCGGCAGCCTGCGCCGCGTTCGTGCCGCCCTGCGCGCCGCTCGCGCCCGCGACCGGTACCGCGGCGGGCGGCGCATAACGATCGGCCGCGCCGCGCAGCGCCAGCGCGCGATCGCGCACCGGCTGCAACTGCAGGTCGGCGCTCGACATCGCATACGACGTGCCGCGCGTCGTGTCGTATACGGCCTTCAGCAAATGCACTTCGTCCTTGCGCCAGGTGAGCCAATGGCGCTGGCTGTCCTGCCAGCCGCGCTTCGCATCGGCCGGCGCGTCCTTCAACAGGCGCTGGTACGCGCCGTCCATCACGGCCTGCCACTGCTGCTGCGCTTCGCCCATGCACTGGATCTGGCCGGCCGGCGACGACCGGTCGCGCCGCGCGAGGCATTGCCGCATCGCGACGTCGATCGGATCGGCCGCCGCGACTTCCGCGTGCGCGACGCCCGACCCTGCCAGTCCCGCCGCGCCTGCCGCCCAGACGACGAGCGCGGCCAGCGCCGCGCGCATCGCCCGGATTCGTCCGTGCGTCGCCATCAGTCGCGCACGCAGTCGACGAAGTACTCGACGCGGCCGTTCACTTCTTCCGCGACGAGGCCGTGGATGTCGGTGTGGAAGCCCGGGAAACGCTCATTGAAGTCGCGCGCGAACCGCAGGTAGTTCACGATCGTCTTGTTGAAGCGCTCGCCCGGGATCAGCAGCGGAATGCCCGGCGGGTACGGCGTCAGCAGGATGCTCGTCACGCGGCCTTCGAGCTCGTCGAGCGGCACGCGGTCGATCTTGCGGTGCGCGAGCTTCGCGAACGCGTCCGACGGCTTCATCGCCGGTTCCATGTCCGACAGGTACATCTCCGTCGTCAGGCGGGCGATGTCGTTCGCGCGGTACACGTCGTGGATCTGCGTGCACAGGTCGCGCAGGCCGACGCGCTCGTAGCGCGGATGCTGCGCGACGAATTCCGGCAGCACGCGCCACAGCGGCTGGTTGTTGTCGTAGTCGTCCTTGAACTGCTGCAGCTCGGTCACCATCGAGTTCCAGCGGCCCTTCGTGATGCCGATCGTGAACATGATGAAGAACGAGTACAGGCCGGTCTTCTCGACGATGATCCCGTGCTCGGCCAGGTACTTCGTGACGATCGCGGCCGGAATGCCCGTCTCGCCGAACTCGCCGTCGACGTCCAGCCCCGGCGTGATGATCGTCGCCTTGATCGGGTCGAGCATGTTGAAGCCTTCCGCGAGCGGGCCGAAGCCGTGCCAGTGGTCGTTCGGCTTCAGCATCCAGTCGTCGCGCGAACCGATGCCCTCCTCGGACAGGTTGTCCGGGCCCCACACGCTGAAGAACCAGTCGTCGCCGTATTCGGCGTCGACCTTGCGCATCGCGCGGCGGAAGTCGATCGCCTCGGCGATCGATTCCTCGACGAGCGCGGTGCCGCCCGGCGGCTCCATCATCGCGGCCGCGACGTCGCACGACGCGATGATCGCGTACTGCGGGCTCGTCGACGTGTGCATCAGGTACGCCTCGTTGAAGCGGTGCTTGTCGAAAGTGCGGTTCTCGGAGTCCTGCACGACGATCTGCGACGCCTGCGAGATGCCCGCGAGCAGCTTGTGCGTCGAGTGCGTCGCGAACACGAGCGCGCCCGTGCGCGGACGGCCGTCGCCGATCGCGTGCATGTCGCGGTAGAAATCGTGGAACGTCGCGTGCGGCAGCCACGCTTCGTCGAAGTGCAGCGTGTCGAGCAGGTCGCCGAGCAGATCCTTGATCATCTCGACGTTGTAGACGACGCCGTCGTACGTGCTCTGCGTGATCGTCAGGATCCGCGGCTTCATGTCCGGGTTCTCGCGCAGCGCCTCGCGCGCGAACGGGTTCGCCTCGATCTTCTTGCGGATGTTCTCCGGCTTGAATTCGTCGCGCGGGATCGGCCCGATGATGCCGAAGTGGTTGCGCGTCGGCGTGAGGAACACGGGGATCGCGCCCGTCATCGTGATCGCGTGCAGGATCGACTTGTGGCAGTTGCGGTCGACCAGCACGATGTCGCCCGGCGCGACCGTCGCATGCCAGACGATCTTGTTCGACGTCGACGTGCCGTTGGTCACGAAGAACAGGTGGTCGGCGCTGAAGATGCGCGCCGCATTGCGCTCGGACGCCGCGACCGGGCCCGTGTGGTCGAGCAACTGGCCGAGTTCGTCCACCGCGTTGCAGACGTCCGCGCGCAGCATGTTCTCGCCGAAGAACTGGTGGAACATCTGGCCGAGCGGGTTCTTCAGGAACGCGACGCCGCCCGAGTGGCCCGGGCAGTGCCACGAGTACGAGCCTTCGTCCGCGTACTTGACGAGTTCCTTGAAGAACGGCGGCGCGAGCGAGTCGAGATAGACCTTCGCCTCGCGGATGATGTGGCGCGCGACGAACTCCGGCGTGTCCTCGAACATGTGGATGAAGCCGTGCAGCTCGCGCAGGATGTCGTTCGGCAGATGGCGCGACGTGCGCGTCTCGCCGTACAGGAAGATCGGGATGTCCGCGTTGCGGCGGCGCACTTCGGTGACGAACGCGCGCAGCTCGATGATCGCGGTCGCGAGTTCGGGCAGCTCGCCGTCCTGGCCGGTCTCGCCGAGCATGAGTTCGTCGTCGTCGATCGACAGGATGAAGCACGACGCGCGGCTCGACTGCTGCGCGAACGACGTCAGATCGCCATAGCTCGTGAGGCCGAGGACTTCGACGCCCTCCTTCTCGATCGCTTCGGCCAACGCCCGGATGCCGGAGCCCGAGATGTTCTCGGAGCGGAAATCTTCGTCGATGATGACGACGGGAAAACGAAACTTCATGGGCGATTCTCCAAAAAGAACGACCGCGGCGCGTCACGCGCAGCGGTCACCCGAAAACTGGTGAGACGTTATGCAACCAGATCAGGTTTTCGGCAGCGTGACACCGCGCTGCCCCTGATACTTGCCGCCGCGATCGGCGTACGACACGTCGCACACTTCGTCGCTCTCGAAGAAGAGCACCTGCGCAACGCCTTCGTTCGCGTAGATCTTCGCGGGCAGCGGCGTGGTGTTCGAGAATTCCAGCGTGACATAGCCTTCCCACTCGGGTTCGAACGGCGTCACGTTGACGATGATCCCGCAGCGCGCATAGGTCGACTTGCCGAGGCAGACCGTCAGCACGGTGCGCGGGATGCGGAAATATTCGACGGTGCGGGCCAGCGCGAACGAGTTCGGCGGGATGATGCACACGTCGCCCTTGAAATCGACGAACGAGCCTTCGTCGAAGTTCTTCGGATCGACGATCGTCGAGTTGATGTTCGTGAAGATCTTGAATTCGTCTGCGCAGCGGATGTCGTAGCCGTAGCTCGACGTGCCGTAGCTGACGATCCGGCGGCCGTCCTCGGACGCGCGAACCTGATCGGGCACGAACGGCTCGATCATCTTGTGCTCTTCGGCCATGCGCCGAATCCACTTGTCGGACTTGATGCTCATAGGGGGCGCCAGGAAACGCTGCGTGACAGTCAGGAAGGGCCGCGCGCGCAAGGCGGCGGCCGGGAAAGGCGCATATTTTACGCGATCATCGGCGCCCGCACGCGGCGGCCGTCAACGGATCACGCCGCAGGCCAGCGCGGGCCCCGCGCCATGCTGCGGAAACGCGGGATCGCTCGGGTCGCGGTGCACCAGCGCCGCGCGGTTCATCGCCGAGCGCACGCCGTCGAGGGCCAGATCGGGCGCGACGATGAAGCCGGCCGCGACGCCGTTCGCGTCCGCATGGATGTTGCCGAGATCACCGGCGACGCGGGCGCCCGCGCGCAGGCGATCGGCGGCCGGCGCGAACACCTGGCCGGCGCTCGAGCCGTCGCCCGCGTTGCAGTCGCCGCGTTCGTGCACCTGCAGCGCATGATCGCTGTTCGGCGGCAGGCCGGCCAGGTTGTAGGTGACCTGGACGCCGTCCGGGCGCTCGACGAACGTCACCGCGCCGCGCGCCTGCGCGCCGACCGTCGGCTGCAGTTGTGCGTCGGCCCGTTTTTCGTACGACGAGGAAAAGGAGGTACAGCCGGCCAGCAGGCCCAGCGCGGCGGCGGCCAGCAGCGCGCGCTGCGCGCGGCCGGCGCGCACGCCGTGATGTCGTTGTTTCATTCGATCCTCATGCCGGCTGGCGGCCGTTTGATACGACGGCCGCGCCGGGCGGGTAAAGGGACCCGGGAAAAGTCGCCATGATACCGCGCCTCGCGGCGCCGTAAACAGCGTAAGGCCCCGCCCCGCAAGGGTTTTACGTATTTTGAACAACGATCGACGGGAACTTCGACGTCATGTCGCGCGATCGCTCGGCAATCGCCAGCGCGACGCCGCGCGCGATATCGCGGTAGCGGCGCGCCAGCGCGCCGTCCGGATCGGCCGCCACCGTCGGCGTGCCGCTGTCGGCGCGCTCGCGGATCGCGATGTCGAGCGGCAGGCTGCCGAGCACGTTCACGTCGTAGTCCTTCGCCATCCGCTCGGCGCCGCCGGCGCCGAAGATGTGCTCTTCGTGGCCGCAGTTCGAGCAGATGTGGATGCTCATGTTCTCGACGATGCCGAGGATCGGAATCCCGACCTTCTCGAACATCTTCAGCCCCTTCTTCGCGTCGAGCAGCGCGATGTCCTGCGGCGTCGTGACGATCACCGCGCCGGTGACGGGCACGCGCTGCGCGAGCGTGAGCTGGATGTCGCCGGTGCCGGGCGGCATGTCGACGATCAGGTAGTCGAGTTCGCGCCAGTTGGTCTGGCGCAGCAGCTGTTCGAGCGCGGAGGTCGCCATCGGGCCGCGCCACACCATCGGGTTGTCTTCCTCGATCAGGAAGCCGATCGAGTTCGCCTGCAGCCCGTGGCCGACGAGCGGGTTCATCGACTGGTTGTCCGGCGACTCGGGGCGCTGGCCGTGGATGCCGAGCATCGTCGGCAGCGACGGACCGTAGATGTCGGCATCGAGGATCCCGACCGACGCGCCTTCCGCCGCGAGCGCGAGTGCGAGGTTCACGGCCGTCGTGCTCTTGCCGACGCCGCCCTTGCCCGACGCGACCGCGACGATGTTCTTCACGTTCGGCAACAGCTTCACGCCGCGCTGCACCGTGTGCGCGACGATCTCCTGCGACACGGCGACGCGCGCGTCGCGCACGCCCGGCACGGCCTGCAGCGCCGCGGCGACGCGTGCGCGCACGTCGTCGTGCTGGCTGCGCGCGGGGTAACCGAGCACCACGTCGAGCGTCACGACATCGCCGTCGATCGCGACGTTGCGCACGCCCTTATTCGCCGCATACGGGCGGCCGGTATTGGGGTCGACGACTGCCGCCAGTGCGGCGTCGACTTGTGCCCGGTCAATGCTCATCGAAACTCCGTGAAAACGTTTTTCTCGCGCGCAAACGTCAAAAAATATCAAATTACGCTGCGAAAATCGGGAAAAGTGAAAGAATCTGTTGCATGCCATTGCGCGAACGCGCAACCCGGCGCACTCTTCGCGTGCGGCACGCTATAGGGCCAAATCGGCCACTCACCGCCTATATTGTAGAGGCTGACGCGTCGCGCTGTCCGAACAGCCACGCTGGCGGACAGGGCATGCGGCCGCCTCGGCGGCTACCGCGAGCGCAGGCCTGCCCTCCTTTTTCGGGCGACCCGCGCAGGGAGCCGTAACTGTTGTTGTCGTCGTTGTCGACTCGTTCAACCAAGAGAGGAATCCAAGATGAACATGAAAATCGCGACCCGCTTGTCCGTCTTCGCATTGGCCGGCGCACTGCTGGCAGGCTGCGCCACGCAGCAAGGCAACAACACGGCCGTCGGTACCGGCACGGGTGCGGCGCTGGGCGCGGGCATCGGCGCGCTGGCGGGCGGCGGCAAGGGCGCGGCGATCGGCGCAGGCGTCGGCGCGCTGGTCGGCGGCGTGACGGGCTACAACTGGCAGGCGATCAAGAACAAGCTCGCACCGTCGGCAGCGAAGACGGGCACGCAGGTCACCGAGCAGCCGGACGGCTCGCTGAAGCTGAACGTGCCGAGCGCGGTCACGTTCGCGACGAACCAGTACGCGATCACGCCGGCCTTCACGCCGCTGCTGAACGACCTGGCCACGACGCTGAACCAGAACCCGCAAGTGACGGCCTCGATCGTCGGCTACACCGACAGCACGGGTTCGGCCCAGCTGAACCAGACGCTGTCGCAGAACCGCGCGCAAAGCGTCGTGAACGCGCTCGCGCAGCGCGGCGTGAACGCCGGCCGCCTGTCGGCGCAAGGCATGGGCGCATCGAACCCGATCGCGGACAACGCGACCGAAGCCGGCCGCGCACAGAACCGCCGCGTCGAAATCTACCTGCGCGCAGCGCAGGCGCAGTAAGCACGCGACAAGGAGAAGGCGCGGGCAGACCGCCCGCGCAGCCCCGCCGGACAAGCCTTCCGGCGGACCCGGTAACAAATCGAAAAAATTTTCGAACTTCTGTCGCAGGCCGTGGTCAGTATTTACGGTACGCGGCTGGTGTTGCCGGCGCGTCACCATTCTCCTCTTGTCGTTGTTGCTCCGGGGCCGTATCCGCCCCGGTTTTTTTTGCCCGCAGAATTCGTGCTGCATTGCAGCACAACACCACCGGGCACGCCGCTTGCGCTGCTCCGCCGCCACCGGCGCGCGGTCCGCGGCGCCCGCCCGCCGCGCCGATGCGCGCCCCTGCTAGAATCGCACTTTCCCGTCGTTTTTCCGCTGTTCCTCTACAGACCCTATGTCCGCATCCGACCTCACTTCCGTGCAGGCTGCGGCGCCGCAAGGCAGCCGCCAGATCCTCGTCACGTCCGCACTGCCCTATGCCAACGGGCAGATCCATATCGGCCACCTGGTCGAGTACATCCAGACCGACATCTGGGTGCGGACGCTGCGAATGCATGGCCATGAGGTCTACTACATCGGCGCCGACGACACGCACGGCACGCCCATCATGCTGCGCGCGGAGAAGGAAGGCCTGACCCCGAAGCAGCTGATCGAGCGCGTGTGGACCGAACACAAGCGCGACTTCGACAGCTTCGGCGTGTCGTTCGACAACTTCTACTCGACCGATTCGGACGAGAACCGCGTGCTGAGCGAGAAGATCTATCTGGCGCTGCAGGAAGCCGGCCTGATCGCCGAGCGCGAGATCGAGCAGGCGTACGACCCGGTCAAGGAAATGTTCCTGCCGGACCGCTTCATCAAGGGCGAGTGCCCGAAGTGCCACGCGAAGGATCAGTACGGCGACAGCTGCGAAGTGTGCGGTTCGACCTACCTGCCCACCGAACTGCTGAACCCGTATTCGGTCGTATCGGGCGCGACGCCGGTGCGCAAGACGTCGAAGCACTACTTCTTCCGCCTGTCCGACCCGCGCTGCGAGTCGTTCCTGCGCGAATGGGTGAGCGGCCTCGCGCAACCCGAAGCGACCAACAAGATGCGCGAATGGCTCGGCGACGCCGGCGAGTCCAAGCTCGCCGACTGGGACATCTCGCGCGACGCGCCGTATTTCGGCTTCGAGATCCCGGGCGCGCCCGGCAAGTATTTCTACGTGTGGCTCGACGCGCCGGTCGGTTACTACGCGAGCTTCAAGAACCTGTGCGATCGCAACGGCGTCGACTTCGACGCATGGATTCGTCCGGGCTCGAAGGCCGAGCAGTACCACTTCATCGGCAAGGACATCCTGTACTTCCACACGCTGTTCTGGCCGGCCATGCTCGAGTTCTCGGGCCACCGCACGCCGACCAACGTGTTCGCGCACGGCTTCCTGACGGTCGACGGCGCGAAGATGTCGAAGTCGCGCGGCACGTTCATCACCGCGCAGAGCTACATCGACACGGGCCTGAACCCCGAATGGCTGCGCTACTACTTCGCCGCGAAGCTGAATGCGACGATGGAAGACATCGACCTGAACCTCGACGACTTCCAGGCGCGCGTGAACAGCGACCTCGTCGGCAAGTACGTGAACATCGCGAGCCGCGCGGCCGGCTTCCTGATCAAGCGTTTCGACGGCCGCGTGCAGGACAGCGCGATGAACCACCCGCTCGTCGCGAAGCTGCGCGACGCGATTCCGCAGATCGCCGCGCACTACGAAGCACGCGAGTACGGCCGCGCACTGCGCCACACGATGGAGCTCGCGGACGAAGTGAACGCGTACGTCGACGGCGCGAAGCCGTGGGATCTCGCGAAGGATCCGGCCAACGCGGTCGCGCTGCATGAAACCTGCAGCGTGAGCCTCGAGTCGTTCCGCCTGCTGTCGCTCGCGCTGAAGCCGGTGATGCCGCGCGTCGCCGAAGCCGTCGAGGCATTCTTCGGCATCGCGCCGCTCGCGTGGGCCGATGCCGCGAAGCCGCTGTCGTCGGCGCAGCCGATCAAGGCGTACCAGCACCTGATGACGCGCGTCGACGCGAAGCAGATCGAGGCGCTGCTCGCCGCGAACCGCGATTCGCTGCAGGCCGAGGCCACCGGCGCGGCCGCCGCGGGCGCCAACGCCGCGAAGGACGCGAAGAACAATGCCAAGGCGAACGCGAAGCAGGCGGCCGTGAACGGCGCCGACGACGCACCGATCTCGATCGACGATTTCGCGAAGATCGACCTGCGCATCGCGAAGATCGTCGCGTGCCAGGCGGTCGAAGGCTCGGACAAGCTGCTGCAGCTCACGCTCGACGTCGGCGAGGAAAAGACCCGCAACGTGTTCTCGGGCATCAAGTCCGCCTACCAGCCCGAGCAGCTCGTCGGCAAGCTGACGGTGATGGTCGCGAACCTCGCGCCGCGCAAGATGAAGTTCGGCCTGTCCGAAGGGATGGTGCTCGCCGCGTCGGCCACCGACGAGAAGGCGGAGCCGGGCCTCTACATCCTCGAGCCGCACAGCGGCGCGAAGCCCGGCATGCGCGTGAAGTAAGCCGCACGCGCCGCCGCTGGCGCAAGAGAAAAACCCCGCACGCATCGTGCGGGGTTTTTTTCATGGCTGCTCGGAACGCCGCGTGCGCGCGGCGTCGCTGCCGAACCACCGGTCGAAACGACGCGTGTAGTTCAGGTCGACGCCCTGGAACGTGCCGCCGTACGCGGACACCGACCAGAAGCGCGTCAGGTTGATCGTCGCCTTGAACGCGTTGCTCGCCGACTGCAGCCCCTGCTCGAAGCCGAGCACGAACCGCTCGTTGATCGCCTTCGACACCAGCACGACCTGCGGATCGGTCAGGCCGACTTCGCTGCGGCCGACCGAGACCTCGTCGAGGCCGAAGGTCTGCGCGACGCGCTTGCCGGTCACGCTGCCGAGCAGCCCGAGCGCCGCCGTCATCGCACCCTGCTGGCCGACGTTGTTGCCCTGGTCGGTGCCGTGCCCGAACAGCAGCCACGACAGCTTTTCGTTGTCCGTGACGTTCGGCTCCGACACGAGCTTGACCGTCAGCGACTGGATCGTGCCCGTCACCTGCACGCCGGCCTCGACCTCCTGGTTGCGCCGCATCGCGAGGATGTTGACGCCCGGGTTCGACACCGGGCCGTTGAACGTGAAGAAGCCGTTCTCGATCGCGAGCTTGCGGCCGAACGACGTGTACGTCGAGCCTTCGGTCACGCGCACGTTGCCGACCGCGCGCAACGGCACGCCCGGCGCGCTCATCACGGTGATCGTGCCGCGCAGCCCGAGATCGGCGCCGTGGCCCTTGAAGCGGAAGTTGTTGCCGAGGCCGATGTCGATGTTCGCGCGCGGCGCCAGCGACGGCGCCGGCTTGTCCCCGGCCGGCTTCGGCTTCGCGGCCGCGGTGCCGGTGGGCGTCTCGCCGCGCACCGTGCCGTCCGGCTGCACGATCACGACGTCGTCGGACAGGTGTGGCGCCGATTCCTCGGGCAGGTCGAACAGCGCGCGGTCGACCACGAACTTGCCGTCGATCGACAGCGCGCCGCGCGGCCCGTCGTTCGCGACGGTCGCCTTGCCCGACAGCGACAGCTTGCGGTCCGGCGCCGCGAACAGTTCGAGCTTGTCCGCGACGATGCTCGCGGTCAGGTCGGGCGCCTCGCCGTCGAGGCGCACGCGGCCGAGCGCGCGCAGCGTGCCGTCGCCGCCGTGGAACTCGACCTGCTGGAATTCGACGAGGTTGTCCGACAGCTTCACGCGCACGATGCCGTCCTTCAGCTGCACGCCCTGGTCGATCAGCGTCGCGGACAAATCGTCGCCCGTCAGCATCCCCGACAGGTTCGGCTTCGCGGGCGTGCCGGCGACCGTCAGCTTCAGCGCCGCGCGCCCGCCCAGCAGATAGCTCGGCCCGAACAGGTTGCCGGTCGTCTTCAGCGCCGGAATGTCGGCGTCGATGCGGCCCGACAGCGGGCCGTCGTTGACGACCCCGAACACGCCGTCGCGCAGCGCGAACGGCACCGTGACGTTCGCATCGAGCGTGCCGATCCGGCTCGCCTTCGCGAGCGCCGTCACGTTGAGCCGGTTGCCGGGCGTGAAGCTCGCGCGCGCGGACAGGTCGGTGAGCCCGAGCGACGCGATGCCGCGCCCGCTCTCGATCGTCACGTCGCCGCCGCGGCGCTTCACCTGCACGTGGCCCGTCGCGTTCGCGCCGAGCGAGAAATCCCAGTCGGCATCGAGCACGACGTCGGTCCGCACCGGCGGCCGCTGGCCGGTCAGTTCCTGGCGAACCTCGAGGAACCGCGCGACCGACACGCCGCTCACCGAACCGGCCGAGCGCATCTGGCCGTGATCGAACACGAACGACTTCAGGTCGATCGCCGCGCCTTCGAGCGTGAGCCGCGTCGCGCCGAGCGTCACGCGGCCGGCGCCGGCCGACACCGTCAGCGGCGCCTGCAGCGCGACGGCCGGCGTACCGCGATTGGCCAGACGCGTGACGGTACCGTCCCAGCGCATCCCGTCGCGATTCTCGACCACGCCGCCATTCGCCGCGAGCGTCAGGTCGATCACGCGGCCGTCGGCCATCCCGAGCGCCGACGCGTCGAGCGTATGTTTCGCGCGCGTGCCGTCGAGGTTCGCGCGCAGCGATTTCAGCTTGAACGACCCGAGCGCGATGTCGGTCGCGTCGGCCGTGAACACGAGTGCGCCGTGCGCGCCGTCGCGGATGTCCGCGCGGCCTTGCGCGGCGCCGATCCGGTTCGAACCGACGACGACGCGCTCGGCCTTGTAGGTGGCCGTCACGTTCGGATGCGCGAAGCTGCCCGTCAGGTCGCCCTGCGCCTGCACGAGCCCTTCGATGCCGAAGCCGAGCCGGTCGAGCTGCGGCGCGTCGACGACGAAGCGCAGCCGGTCGCCGGGCGCGCCGAAGCTGCCGCGCAGGTCGACGTGGTTGCCCGCGATCGACAGGTTCGCGTTGCTCGGCAGGATCCGCGAACCGGCGAGCTGCACGACGCCGGCGCCGGTCAGCGGCACGCCGTCGTACAGGCTGTCGCCGAGCTTGAAGGTCGCCTTCGTCGAGACCTGCGGCGCGAACGCGCCCGACGCCGTCAGCGTGCCCGACACGCGCGTCTCGCCGTGCTTGGCCGGCGCCTTGGCCGCCTTGGCGGGCGCCTTGCCGCCGCCGGCCTGCGGGGCGCTCATCGCGGCGAGCAGCAGCGGATCGAACGCCGTCAGCGTCGCCTTCGCGTCGTAGCTTGAATGCGCGTCGTGCCGGAACACGCCCGTCAGGTCGATACGCCCCTTGCCGGCCGTCACGCGCGCATCGGTCAGCACGGTCTGCTGCGGCGTCAGCGCGACTTTCGCACGCGCGCCGAGCGCGAGCTTCGGGTCGTTCAGGTTGAAGTCGACGGTCGTCGCGTCGCCCGCGAGCGTCACGCCGAGCGGGCCGCCGAGACGCATCGGCCGCAGCTCGGCGACGAACGCGTTCAGGTCGAGGTTCGCGACCTTCAGGTCGAAGCGGCCCTTGCCGCCCTTCAGCGTGCCGTTGCCCGTCACGCTGCCGTCGCGGATCAGTTTCAGCGCGAGATCGTCGATCCGCTGCGCGTGCGCGTCGAGATGCACGTTCGCATGCGCATCGATCACCGGCAGCAGATGGTCGCCGAGCGTGCCCGGTTCCGCGTTGACGATCGACACGGGGCCCGTCACCGCGAACCCCTTCACGGGCGCCGCGCCGGCCGGCGCGGTCACCGGCGCGAGTGCCGCGCGTACCGCGAGATCGGCCGCCGGTGCGCCGGGCGAAAGCGCCTGCGGGTTCACGTGATCGAATGCGAGCGATGCGCGCGTGAGCGGCACGTCGCCGAACGGCGCCGCTTCGACGTGCGCACGCCCGTTCAGCTTCATCCCGCTCGCGTCGACGTCGGCGACGAGCGCTTCGAGCGAGCCCGACACGCGGGCCCGCGCGTCGACCGGCTCGTCCGACAGCTTGCCGGCGTAGGTCGCCTCGCCGCTCAGCGCGAACGGCTTCACGCCGTCGAGCTTCGCGCGCGCGGTCAGCGCGCCGTACGGCGTATCGACGCCGTCGAGCACGAGTTCGTGGTGGCGCCCGTCGCTGCGGCCGCTCAGCGCGAGGTGATCGAGCTGCGTCGTCGAGCCGCCGTCGTGGATCGCGAGGTGATCGACGCGCAGGTCGTCGATCCGCAACTGCAGCGGCAGGCTCAGGTCCTGCGGCGTCGTGCCCGGCGTCGACGGCCCCGGCGCGATCCGCACGTCGATCGTGCCGGCGCGCAGATAGGCGATCGACAGCCGCCACGGCGCACGCGTGAGCGCCCAGCGGCCGTCGAGCCGGTCGATCCGAACCTCGGTGCCCGACCCGTCGGGGCTCGTCCACGCGAAGCCGCGCAGCCGCACGCCGGTCGCGAGCGAGCCGCCTTCCAGCGTCCCCGCAAGCCGGGTGCCGAGCACGTGCCCGGCCACCTGCCACGCGAGCCGCGTGCCGCGCTCGGTCGTCACCGCGCCCAGCACGAGCCCCAGCGCCAGCACGACGAGCAGCACGACCGTCGCGAACGTCCATGCGGCGATGCGCACCACCCGGCCGCGGCGCGGCGCGCGCGGCGGCGTGTCGGACGCGCCGTGGGGCGAGTCCGGATCGTGAGGCGGCGGCGTGTCGTTCGGGTCCTTCGTCATGCGGTTCGTCGTCGATGAAGCGGTACGGTCAGAAAGCGATGCCGAGCGTCAGGTACGGGCGCACGCTATGGTTGCGCAGCCCGTACGCGACGTCGACGTTGATCGGGCCGACGGGGCTGCGCCAGCGCGCGCCGACGCCGACACCCGGGTAGAACACGCGCTCGCCCCACGCATCGGTCGCGGTGCCGATGTCGAAGAAGGTCGCGGCGCCCCAGTCGCGGTTGAACCAGTGCTGGTATTCGGCGGTGCCCGTCATCAGGTACTTGGTGGGCAGCACGGAGCCGCCCACGCTGTTGCCGATGCTCTGGTAACCGTAGCCGCGCACCGAGTTCGAGCCGCCCGCGCGGAACAGCAGCGACGCCGGCACGCCGGTCGAGCTGCCGCTCGTGAACACGCCGCCGAGCTCCGCGCGGAACACGAACAGGTCACGCTTGCCGACCGGCAGGTACTGCTGCCCGCGCGCGTAGCCGCGGATGAAGCTCTGGTCGGTCAGCACGCCCTTCACCGCGAAGCCGGCCTCCGCGTGGATCAGGTTCCCCGAACGCGGGAACAGCGGATCGTCGACGTTGCGGCGCGTCCATGCCCATTGCGGCACCAGCGCGCGGCTCGTGGTCGGCCCCGCGCTGTTCTGGTCGAGCCGGTCCTGGTAAAACATCAGCGAATACGAATAGTCGATGAACTGGCCGGTGCGCGTGCGCTGCGCGCCGACCCGCGCGCTGTAGATGCGCGTGTCCGACACGTTGGTATTCGTATAGGACGCGAGCAGGCTGTTGGTCCAGCCCTTCTCGCCCGGCGGCATCGACAGCTGGACCTGCCCGTACTGCTGGATCTGGTCGAGCCGGCCCGACACCGTCAGCGGCCACGCGGCGCCGAACGTGTCGAGATACGTGTAGGAGCCCTGCACGTGCGGTCCGGTATCGGTGGCGAAGCCGACGCCGCCGCGGATGTTGTTGTACGGGAACTCGCTGACCTTCACGTGCACGGGCGTGCGCTCGGGCTTCGACGTATCGTCGCCGACGTCGATCGCGACGCTCGCGTAGTACGGCGTGTTCTGCAACTGCCGCTGCAGTTCGGTGATCCGTCGCACGTCGTAGATCTCGCCTTCCGACAGCGGATTGACGTTCGTGACGATCTTCTCCGGATAGCGGCGCACGCCGTCCACGTCGACCTTGCCGATCGTGAACGTCGGGCCGCTGTCGAACGTGACCGCGAGCGTCGCGCGCTGCGTGCGCGGATCGATGCGTGCCTCGGACGACGCGATCTTCGCGCCGAGATAACGGCGCGACTGCAGCTGCCTGAGCGCCGCGTCCTTCGCGCCGTCCCAGTCGGACTGCGTGAACGGGTCGCCCGGCTTCAGCGAGAACGCGAAACGGGTCGCGGCCTCCTGCTTCGGATCCTCGGTGTCGACGGGCCCCTTGAACGTCAGGTCGACCGTCGACACGACGGTCTGCTTCCCCGGATCGACCGCGATGCGCACGTCGCGCTTGCCGTCGCGCGTGCGCACGTCGGTCCGCACGACCGGCGAGAAATAGCCGGCCGTCGCGGTCAGGTCGCGCACCTGCTGCGGCGTGGCGGTCACGAGGAAGTCGAACTGGTCGTCGCTGATGTCGTCGCGCTTCGCGAAGCGCGCGATATCGAGATGCGACTTGAGGAGCTTGCGGATCGAGCGCGGCGCGTCGATGTCGACGTCGTACTTCGCGTGGGCCGGCAGCGCGAAGCACGCGGCGAGGCACCCGGCGAGGGCCGCCCGCGCGATGCCGGCCGCGGCGCCGGCGCGACCGCGCGCCACGCGCGGACCCGCGTGATGCACCGTAGGTGCTTGCTGGTTCGACTGCCCCGCCAAATATGACCTCGCCGTCCTGGATTGTTACGGTTTCGTGGAAAACCCTGTATTTGACCACAGGGCGCGGGCGCCAAAGCCAAACGATTGTGAAAGAGTGCAGGGTCCGGCACGACCGCCGAACCCCGCACGCCGGCGGCCGACCCGCGGATTCGACGCGCGATTGGCGCCGGCTGTTCCCCGCGATGCGGTAAAATCCCGCCATCGCGAATCCGGCGCATCGTGCGCCGCCCGAAACGGAAGATCCAGCCATGCCGTACCAGTCCGACGTCACGCAATTCCTGAACCAGCTCAAGCAGCAGAAGCCGACGCTCGAAGAAGAGCAGCGCAAGGGCCGTTCCCTGCTGTGGGACAAGCAGCCGATCGATCTCGAAGAGCGCGCCGAGCAGCAGGAATCGCGCGTGAAGCAAACGTCGTACGTCTACTACCAGAACTTCTGACGACGTGAGCGCCGCCGACGAGGCCAGCGCCGCCCGACAGGACGACGCGATCGCCGCGCCCGCGGGCGCCGATTCGACGCCCGACACGGTCGACGGTGTCGCGGCGTTCGCTCGCCTGTACGGCGAGCCGCTCTTCAAGCTGCCGCAGGATCTGTACATCCCGCCCGATGCGCTCGAGATCTTCCTCGAGACGTTCGAGGGCCCGCTCGACCTGCTGCTGTACCTGATCCGCAAGCAGAACTTCAACGTGCTCGACATCCCGATGGCGCAGGTCACCGCGCAGTATCTGGGTTATGTCGACCAGATCCGCACGTCGAACCTCGAGCTGGCGGCCGAGTACCTGCTGATGGCCGCGATGCTGATCGAGATCAAGTCGCGGATGCTGCTGCCTGTCAAGAAGGCCGACACCGGCGAGGAAGCGGAAGATCCGCGCGCCGAACTCGTGCGCCGCCTGCTCGAGTACGAGCAGATGAAGCTTGCCGCGCAGCGGCTCGACCAGTTGCCGCAGCTCGGCCGGGACTTCCTGCGCGCCGAGGTCTACATCGAGCAGAGCATCACGCCGCGCTTCCCCGACGTGAACTCGGACGACCTGCGCGCCGCATGGGCCGACGTGCTCAAGCGCGCGAAGCTCGTCCAGCACCACAAGATCTCCCGCGAGGAGTTGTCGGTGCGCGAGCACATGAGCCTGATCCTGCGCCGGCTGCAGAACGCGCGCTTCATGGAGTTCGCCGACCTGTTCGACACGTCGCGCGGCGTGCCGGTCGTCGTCGTGAACTTCATCGCGATGCTCGAACTCGCACGCGAATCGCTCGTCGAGATCACGCAGCCCGAACCGTTCGCGCCGATCTACGTGCGCCTCGCGTACCTGCCCGCGTAACACCCGCCCCCGCTGCTTCCCGTTCCCCGGCGCCTCGCCACGCTCGCCGCCGCGCCGCGGCGGCTGGCCGTCGGGCGGGTTTCCGCCACGCCCGGATAAAAAGTGAACGATCGTTCTTTTATCGGTGCGTCCGGCGGCCAAATCCTCTACAATCCGCCGACGCCGATGCGCCGCCCGCGCGCCGGCGTGCTCCGCTTCGACCCCGACGCCGCTGCCGCGGCGCCAACGCGCGCATGCGCGAGGAAACCCGCTACCCGATCATGAAAGTCATCAGCTCGATCCAGGAACTGCGCGACCAGCTGCGCGGACAGAACCGCACGGCGTTCGTGCCGACGATGGGCAACCTGCACGAAGGGCACCTGTCGCTGATGCGTCTCGCGCGCCAGCACGGCGACCCGGTCGTGGCGAGCATCTTCGTCAACCGGCTGCAGTTCGGCCCGAACGAGGATTTCGACAAGTACCCGCGCACGCTGCAGGACGATATCGAGAAGCTCCAGAAGGAAAACGTCTACGTGCTGTTCGCGCCGACCGAGCGCGACATGTACCCGGAACCGCAGGAATACCGCGTGATGCCGCCAGACGATCTCGGCGGCATCCTCGAAGGCGAGTTCCGGCCCGGCTTCTTCACCGGTGTATGCACGGTCGTGTCGAAGCTGATGGCCTGCGTGCAGCCGCGCGTCGCCGTGTTCGGCAAGAAGGACTACCAGCAGCTGATGATCGTGCGCCGCATGTGCCAGCAGCTCGCGCTGCCGGTCGACATCATCGCCGCCGAAACCGTGCGCGACGAGGACGGCCTCGCGCTGTCGTCGCGCAACCGCTACCTGTCGACCGACGAGCGCAAGGAAGCGCCGGAGCTCGCGAAGACGCTGCAGCGCATGCGCGAAAGCGTGCTCGGCGGCGAGCGCGATCTCGGCAAGCTCGAGCAACAGGCGCGCACGCACCTGGCCGAGCGCGGCTGGGCGCCCGACTATCTGTCGATCCGCCGCCGCGCGAACCTGATCGCGCCGAGCGCCGCCGAACTCGAAGCCGGCGAGCCGCTCGTCGTGCTCGCGGCCGCGAAGCTCGGCGCGACGCGCCTCATCGACAACCTGGAAATCTGACGGGCGGCCCGCCCGCGCCTCTCATATCGCATCACGGAGACACCATGCAGCGCCACATGCTCAAATCGAAGATCCACCGTGCGGCGGTCACGCACTGCGAACTGCACTACGAAGGTTCGTGCGCGATCGACGAAGACCTGCTCGAAGCCTCGAACATCGTCGAAAACGAACGGATCGACATCTGGAACATCAACAACGGCGAGCGCTTCTCGACGTACGCGATCAAGGGCGAGCGCGGCAGCGGGATGATCTCGCTGAACGGCTCGGCCGCGCGCCGCGCGCAGCTCGGCGACCTCGTGATCATTGCAGCGTTCGCGATGGTCGACGAAGCCGAACTGCAGGCCGGCTGGAAGCCGAAGCTCGTGTTCATCGACGACGGCAACAAGATCAAGGGCCACCGCGATCACGTGCCGACGCAGAACTGGACGTAACCCGGCTGCCGCCCACAGACAAAGGGCCGGATCCCGTACGGCACGGGATCCGGCCCTTTTCGTTTCGTCGTGCGTGCGCGGCGGCTGCGCGCTCAGGAGGCCTTGGCGATCTTCTCGGCCTTTTCCGCCTTCGGCGGCCGGCGCTCGGCCCATTCGACGATCGGCCGCCACTGTTCGAGATCCTTCTCGACGCGGCTCTTCGCGACGTCCCACAGCGTCAGGCCGTGCGCGGCGATCTGCACGTAGTTCTGCGTGTCGCGCACGTAGCCGAGCACCGGCAGGCCGAGCCCTTCGACGAAGCGGTGCAGCTGGTCGGACGAGCGCGTGCGCGCGTCGACCCGCATCCCGACGATCCCGACCTCGACGCTGCCCTTGCGCACGGCCTTCTCGCCGGCCAGGCGCTCCAGAAACTGCTGGGTCGCGAGAATATCGAACATCGACGGCTGCAGCGGCACGATCACCTTGTCGGCCAGTTGCAGCGCGAGGTTGAGGCGGGTGCCGTGCAGGCCCGCCGGCGTGTCGATCACCGCATATTCGAGGCCGCGCGGCGGCTTCGACGGCGCGTCCGGGTCGAGATCCCACGCCTCGATCGGCGGCAGGCCGGCCGGCCGCAGGTCGAGCCACGCATGCGCGGACTGCTGCCGGTCCAGGTCGGCGAGCGCGACCCATGCGCCCTGCGCCGCGAAATAACCGGCGAGATTGGTGGACAGCGTGCTCTTGCCCACGCCGCCCTTCGGATTCGCCACCACGATCACCGTCATGAATTCCCCCGAAGAAGCCACGCGGCGCCGGCCGCATGGCTGGCGCCGCTCGATTGCGGATACAGGGAGCGATGATATCGGCAAACGGGGTGTCACCGGAACGGGTTGCGCCGATCCGCACACCACTTTCGTCCGACTTACGCGCGCCGGACCGCGGCCTCCGGCGCGCCGATCGCGAACGCGCCGCCGCCCAGCAGCGCCTGCACGGCCAGCGTGACGGCCCAGAACGCCGGATATTCCCAGCCGCCGTGCGGCGACGCGAAGCTCCAGCCGTTCGGCAGATGGGCGGCGGTCGCGCCGAGCATGAACGGCAGCAACACGAGCGCGGCGACGCGCACGCGCACGCCCGCGAGCAGCGCGAGGCCGCCCGCCAGCTCGACGAACGTCGTCAGGTAGGCGAGCCAGCCCGGCAGGCCGATCGACGCGAAAAACTGCGCGGTGCCGGGCAGCGTGAAGACGAACACCTTCTGCGCGACGTGCGCGAGGTACAGCACACCGAGCGTGACTCGCAGCAGCGTCGCGGCGAAATCGTTCAGGCGATTGGCGTTCATGGCGGATTCCTTCATGAGTGGATAAGAATGGATCGCACTCTATTCGAATCATTTCGACCGATAAACACGCCAATTCGCTTTAACTATCTCCAAACAGGAACGAATCGGATTAAAAAAAAGGCATGACCGATCATGCCCGTTGCGATACGTCAGTAGCCGCGCTTGCCTTGAGTCGCGTCGCCCGAGCCGGACGGGCCGCCGGGCGCCGGCGAATCGCACGCGTGCGCCACCGCCGACACGCCCAGCAGCGCCGCGAGCAGCACGCTCCACCACCATCGAGCCTTCATCGTCGCACACCTGCGGGCGGACCTCAGCCCTCCTCTGTTGTACGCGATCGGACGGAAAAAGCGAGAGCCGGCCGCCCGCGCGTCAACGAAATTCGGCGTACAGCGCGTCGAGATCGAGATGGTCGGCGAACGTGTCGGCCAGCCGCTCGAGCGATGCCTCGCGCAGCGCCGGATAGTCGATGCGCGCCGCGCCGTCGAGCCCGGCCCAGGCGAGCAGCGCCGCGCAGGCGTCGGGCGCGTCGAACAGCCCGTG
>NZ_JAAGPK010000107.1:0-27605 GCF_017104685.1 Burkholderia sp. Tr-20355
TCGCGGCCAGCCGGTCGCGTGCTCGCGACGATCGCCGAGCGCGTCGAAGCCGCACGCGACCGGCTGGCCGCGCTGCAGATGCAGGTCAGCGGCAAGCCGCCGTTCGAGGCCGACGCCGACGTCGGCGACGTCGCCGCGACGTTCGCGTACTACGCGAAGCTGTGCGAAGACCGAGCGCTGTTCGCGGCCGAGCCCGTCGCACTGCCGAGCGACGCCGTCACGGCCGAGCGGTTCCACGACGCGGTCGGCGTCGCCGCGCTGGTGATGCCGTGGAACTTCCCGATGGTCACGACCGCGTGGAAGCTCGCGCCCGCGCTCGCGGCCGGCTGCGCGGCCGTGCTGAAGCCGTCCGAACTCACGTCGCCGACCGAGCACGCGCTGCTCGACATCGTCGCCGAAGCCGGCGTGCCGGCCGGCGTCGTCAACGTCGTGAACGGCGGCGCCGAGGTCGGCGCGGCACTGACCGCGCATCCGCTGATCGACAAGATCTCGTTTACCGGCAGCACGGCGGCCGGCCGCAAGGTGATGCGGGCCGCGGCCGAAGACATGAAACGCGTGACGCTCGAACTCGGCGGCAAGTCGTCGCTGATCGTCCGCGACGATGCGGATCTCGACGTCGCGATACCGCTCGCGATTGCGGGCGCGTTCACGAACGCGGGCCAGATGTGCTCGGCCACCGCGCGCATTCTCGTGCACGACAGCCTCTACCGCCGCTTCATGACCGCGTTCGAGACGGCCGTGCGCGCACTCGTCGTCGCGCCGCCGACCGACGAACAGGTCGCGATGGGGCCGCTGATCTCGGCCGCACAGCGTGCGCGCGTCGAAGCGATGCTCCAGCAGGGCATCGACGCGGGCGCACGCATTGCGTTCAGCGGACGGGTCGCGGAGGCCGGCGGCGAAGGCTTTTTCATGGCGCCCGTCGTGATCGCCGAGCCGGCCGCCGACAACCCGTTGTGGACCGACGAAATATTCGGCCCCGTCGCCTGCGTGAAATCGTTCCGCACCGACGACGAAGCGATCGCACTCGCGAACGACACGCGTTACGGGCTCGTCGCGACCGTCGTCACGCGCGATGCCGACGTCGCGAAGCAATTCCAGCAGCGCGTGCGGGCGGGGCTCGTGTGGATCAATGCGCCGCAGCTGATCTACCCGCACGTGTGCTGGGGCGGCTTCGGGCTCAGCGGGATCGGCCGCGAACTCGGCGTCACCGGGCTGCGCAGCTATCAGGAACTGCGCCACGCGATGCGCGCGATCGACTGACCCGTGCGGCCGTTCAGGCCGTTGGCGGCACCGTGGCGGATGGCACGGTGCCGCTTTTTTCAGGTACACGTCGGATTTCCAGGCAGAGGACCGGCGGCCCGCGTGCGCCGGTCACGCGTTCGAGCGGCGCGCGAGCGCGCCTCAATGCGACAGCGCCGCGGCGTGATCGTGCTCGCGCAGCGGGTCGGGAATCGCACATTGCGCGAGCCCGCCGGCATCGATCCACGCGCGCGTGCGTTGCGCCGCCGCGTCGATCAGTTGCGCGCACTTCGAGTAATCGTATGACGACACCTCGAGCGGGCAGAGCGGCGGCACGACATGGATGTGCGCGCGGGCCGCGTACAGCTCCAGATCACGCACCAGTTGCCGCGCGATCACGAGCGTCAGCGCGTGCGTCGCATGCGCGATCACGCTTCGCGGCGGCACGCGCAACGCACAGGCGAACCCGGCCGGCAGCACGACGATCCGCTTGACGCCGAGCGCAATCGCGACGGAGATCGGCGTATTGTTCGCGACGCCGCCGTCGACCAGTTCCACGCCACCGATGCGGACCGATGGAAACACGCCGGGAATCGCCGCGCTGGCCTGCACGGCATCCACGACCGGGCCGGCGGACAGCACGACTTCGCGACCGCTCAGCACGTCGGTCGCGACGATGTGCAGCGGCAGCGCGGCCTGCTCGATCCGCCGGTACGGCAGATTCTTTTCCAGCAGCAGGCGCAGCGCCTCGGCCTCGACCAGATGGGGCCGGTTGCGCAGCAGCATCGCGACGATGCCGCGCATCGAGAACGGCATGATGTCCTGGCGGCGGATGCTGCACCACAGCGCGGCGAGCATCGCGACGCCGTCCCTGTCCGGCCGGCCCGCGAAATAGGCGGCATTGATCGCGCCCGCCGACGCGCCGACGACGCAATCGGGCCGTTCGCCGCTCGCGATCAGCTCACGGAGCATGCCGACCTCGATCGCGCCCAGACTGCCGCCGCCGGCGAACACGAAGGCGGTCGAAGGCGTGGAATCGGAATTCACGGGGCACCCTCCTGCGGTTGGCTGCGACAGCGCTTTCTCCATGATGGATCGTGCGGCGCGTTGGATGTCCTGATGAAAACCCTGCCGGCGTGCGGGCCAGGCCGTTCGGCTGCCGACGTTTCCGGGTCGCCTTCACTCGGAAACTCGCGCGATCGCCACGTACTTTTTGACCTCGATCAACAAAATCGCGCGCTTCGGCGCCCGCAAACGTGTGCCAGGCACGAATCGCGGGGGATGCGTGGAATCACGGGTTCAGCCGCCGCGACGCGCGCCGTTATTGCATCAACACCCGCCGACCGGCATCGCGTCGCGGGCATGGAGCGAGACAGCCGGGCTGTCCCGCCCGCTTATCGACAACGGAACCAGCAGCGCACGTCGCGGACGAGGTAATCATGTTTGTAGCCATCGGATGGATCGTCGTGATCGGGTCGGTGATCGGCAGTTTTGTCGGCGTGGGCGGCCATTTGCCTGCCTTGCTGCAGCCGTTCGAGCTGCTGTGCATTTTCGGCGCCGCGCTGGGCGCGTTCGTCGTCAGCAATCCCGTCACGACGCTGAAGAAGACCATCAAGACCCTGCCGACCTGCTTCAAGGGCGGCGGCTATACGAAACAGCAGTACGTCGAACTGATCGCGCTGCTGTACGAGCTGCTGCACAAGGCGCGCAAGGACGGCATGATGGCGCTCGAGGCCGACGTCGATGCGCCCGAACAAAGCCCGCTGTTCCAGAAATATTCGCATGTGCTCGCCGACCATCACCTGCTCGACTTCATCGTCGATTACCTGCGGATGATGTCGAGCGGCAACGTGAACGTGCTGGAGATGCAGGACCTGATGGACGAGGAACTGCATACGCATCATGCGGAGGCGTCGGTCGCGGCCAACGCCATCCAGAAGATGGCCGACGGCCTGCCGGCGTTCGGCATCGTCGCCGCGGTGATGGGTGTCGTGCATACGATGGGCTCGGTCGGCGCGCCGCCCGCCGTGCTCGGCAAGATGATCGCCGGCGCGCTCGTCGGCACCTTCCTCGGCATCCTGCTCTCCTATGGCTTCATCGGTCCGCTCGCGGATCTGCTCAACGCGAAAGGCCGTGCCGCGGCCAAGCCGTTCCAGTGCGTGAAGGCCGTGCTGCTCGCGTCGATGAGCGGCTACGCGCCGTCGGTTGCGGTGGAGTTCGGCCGCAAGGTGCTGTTCACCGCCGATCGCCCGAGCTTCAAGGAGCTCGACGACGCCGTCCGCGCGACCAAGTCGCCCAAGGCGGCATAACGGATACGCGAGGAAACGGAACACGCCATGGCCGACCATCGCTCCAGTTCGTCGAAGCAGCCCGCCTCGGCATCGCGCGTCGTCGTGCGCCGCAAGAAAGGCGGCGACCATGACGCCCACCACGGCGGTGCATGGAAAATCGCGTACGCCGATTTCGTCACGGCGATGATGGCGTTCTTCCTGCTGATGTGGCTGCTCGGCTCCGTCTCGAAGTATGACAAACAAGGAATCGAGGACTACTTCAATACGCCGCTGTCGACGCTCCTGTCCGGCGGGAAAGACGCCCAGGCGCCGCGCCCGAGCGTCGTGCAGGGTGGCGGCCGCGACCTGTCTGACCCCGCGCCGGCCATCGACACGAAAGCGCAACCGGTGCCGGCCAGCTCGCCCGCAGCCGTCGCCGACAACGCCGATACGCAAAAACTCGAGCGCCTGAAGGCGAAGCTGACCGCGGCGATCGCACGGAGTCCGTCGTTGCGCGCCTACCAGGACCAGATCCGGATCGCGATCACCCACGAGGGCCTGCGCATCGAGATCGTCGATTCGCTCAAGCGGCCGATGTTCGCGTCGGGCAGTTCGCAGCCGGAAAGCTATGCGACCGCGATCCTCGCGCAAGTCGGCGCGGCGCTCGACGAGGTCGACAACCGCGTGTCGATTGCCGGCCATACCGATTCGACGCCCTATCCCGGCGGCCCGACCGGCTATTCGAACTGGGAGTTGTCCAGCGATCGCGCGAACGCCGCGCGGCGCGCGCTGGTCGCCGGCGGGTTGCGGGAAGCGAAGCTGCTGCAGGTGCGCGGGCTCGCGGATGTGCTGCCGCTCGACCGGAACGTGTCGGACGAGCCGACCAATCGCCGCATCAGCATCCTCGTCATGAACAATGCCGCCGAGCAGGCGTTCTTTCGCGACGGTGGCCGCACGACCGTCGGCGAGACGCCCGGCATCGTGCCTGCCGTCCGCCCGTGACGCGCGCGCGGCCGCAGCCGGCGACGGTCAACCGATGAGCGCGGCCGTTCAGGCCGTTGACGACACCCTGCCTTGCGGCACGGTGTCGTCTTTTTTTTGCGTCCTCGATATATTCCGTAGAATATATCGAAACCTTGCCCACCCGGAGAAGCAGCATGGCCCGCACGTCGACGGATCGCACCCCGCCGCGCACCGCCCGGGAACAGGCGCTCGCACGCAAGATCAGCGCACTCAAGCCGCTGTCGAGCGACACCCGGGCGCGGCAGGTCACGGATGTCGTCGACGCGTTCCGGCGCCTGCGCGGCAGCATCGTGCGTTTCATCCGGATGCTCTCCGCCGCGCACACCGGCGCGATGCCGGACGAAGCGTTGTCGGCAATGGGCTTTCGTGAACTGCTGGCGACGCTCGAACGCGACGCACGCGCCGCCCGCTTCACGCGCCTGCCCGACCTCGAACGCGCGATCGGCCACGCGCGCGGCCTCGAACGCACGCGCAACGACGTGTTTTCCGATTCGTTCAGCAACGACCCGGTCGCGATGCGCGACGCGGTTGCCGCGCTCGAGCGCGTCGACGTGCTGTTCGTCGGGCTGTGCGTCGAATCCGTGATGGCGCGCCACGCGCCGGCATCGCTCCCCCTTTCGCCCGCGGCGCCGGCCGCGCTACCGCAACCCTGCCGTCCAGTGCTGTCCTGCTGACCATCCCCCGCATCGCCCGATGGTTTCCCCGGAATTGTTCCCGTTATATTCCGTGGTATATTTCGCAAATCTTTCGCGCATCCGTCTCCGGTCCGATCGTGCCGGATAGAGGTCAACATGCACGCTCCGCCCTTTCGCCTGGCCCGCACGGCGGATCTCCCGTCGTCCGGCGGCCTTCCGTCCGCGGCCACCGGCGCGCGGATCGACGCGTGCTGCGCGCCGTCCCGCGCGCAACAGGCCGAGTTGAAGCGCCGCGCGCGCCTGTCCGAACTCGATGCGAACCTGCACTGCTCGATCATCGGCACCTGCCTGACCACGCACGAACTGCGCAAGCTCGTGCCGAAGTTCACCGGCCTCGACCGGCAGCGTGCGACCGACCTCGACATCCATCACGCGGCCGTCGCGCTCGCGATCGACGGCACGGCCGGCGCCAAGGCGTTGCACAAGGCGCTCGACGAACGCCATGCGGGCGCGATACGCGCGTTCGACAACGCAAAGGACGCGGACGAACTGCTCACGCGCTGGAAGGAAGCGCTCAAGCGCGGCGACATTCCGCCCGCGTACTGGGCACTGATGACGCATCCGCGCACGACGATGGGCGTGCGCCAGGCCGCATTCGGCGACCTGCACATGCTGTCGCACCTGGTCGGCGCGGCCAATCGCGCCGATATCCGGCGGCTGGTCGCGCTGGAGGAAGAGAACGCGGCATTGCATGCGAAGCTCGAACGGCAGCAGGCACGCCTGCACGAGATGAGCACGCAGCGCGACGCAGCACTGCAGGAACGGGACGCGCTCCACGCCCGCCAACACGCGCGGCCGCTGGCCGCCGAAAGCGCGTTGCGCGACGAAGTGCACGAACTGCGCGAGGCGCTGGCCGCGCGCGACGAACGGCTTGCGCTGCACACGAGCCGCCGCGAGGCCGCCGAGGAGCGGATCGCCGCGGAACAGGCGAGCGCCCGCGCGATGCGCGCGCGGCTCGACGACCTGACGGCGATGGTGAAGACGCTGCGCGCGGAGGCGAGCGCGATCGAACAGGCGGTGCAGGCGTCGGCGGCCGACCCGGCGACGAATGCGCTGTCGATGCTGCAGGGCAGGCGCGTCGTCTACGTCGGCGGGCGGCCCGGTTCGAACCGGGCGATCCGGCGGATCGTCGAGGCGTCGGGCGGCGAAGTGACGCTGCACGACGGCGGCGTCGAGGATCGCAAGGGCCTGCTGGCCACCGCGCTGCCGGGCGCGCAGATGGTCGTCTTCCCGGTCGACTGCATCGATCACGATTCGATGAACCTGCTCAAGCGTATCTGCGAACGCCACCACATCGCGTACTACCCGTTGCGGACCGCCAGCGTCGCGAGCTTCGTCGAATTGATCGGTCGGCTCGATGCACGGGCACGCGACGTCATCGCGCCGGATGGCGCCGCGAGCGACCCGTCACGCTTCTGCCTGCGGCACGGGTAGGCCAGCGCCGGCACAACGCCCCCGTCAGCGACGCACCATTTTCGTGAGCGTGGCGATGTCGTCCGCGCACGCCGCGTAAGCGCGCGCCTCGATCCCGCGATAAAGGCGGATGATCTCCTCGCCGACCGGCGTCAGCACGCTGCCGCCGCCGCTCTGCCCGCCATGCTCGGACACCGTCGCGGGCGATTTCAGCGAACGGTTCAGTTCGTCCATCAGCAGCCACGCGCGCCGGTACGACATTTTCAGGCTGCGCGCCGCCGCCGAAATCGAACCATGCTCGCGCACCGCCTCGAGCAGCGCGACCTTGCCCGGGCCGAGCGCGATCGTGTCGGCCTGCTGGATACGCATCCTGAACCGCACCTCAGGCTTGGGGTGTGCCGAAGTCTTCATGTTGTCCGCCGAGTGATCGATGCGGGCAAGCATACACGATGGCCTGCACGGAAAACGCCGCGCCCGGCCCCCGGCAGGCGCGCGACGATGCCGGCGAGCCGCTTCACGCGGCGCGGCGCGGGCAGCCGGTCGGCGCCTGGGAACGGCGGCGGCGCGCCGTCGTCGGCCGACAGCGGTCCGGGTGCAACCGGCGCGCCACATGGGCGGTAGACGGCAGCCGATCGCCCCTGCCCGCGGGCGCTATGCCAGCACGACGTTCCCGACGGCCTTCCTGATGCGCTTGTAGCTGTCGACCGATTCCGCCTTCTGGTCGGTCACCAGCGTGCCGATCCGAGCGGGCTCACAGAAGCTGATCCGGCTGTTCGTGCCGAGCTTGCTGAAATCGGCCAGGATCGCCACGTCCGCCGCGTTGCTCACCATCGCGCGCGCCACCTCGGTTTCCATCCGGTCGTAGTTCGTCGCGCCGCGAACGGCATCGACGCCCACCGGCGACAGCAGCGCGAGATCGGCGCGGTAGCGGAAGATCTCGGCGACCGTGCCGTCGCCGACCGTCGCGGCCGCGCGGCTGCCAATCATCCCGCCGAGCAGGATCGTTTCGTTCCTGCCTTGCGCCGGGTCGCTCGAGCGCATCTTCAGCGCGACGTCGATCGAGTTCGTGACGATCGTGAGGCCCGACAACTTCGCCAGTTCCTCGGCCAGCAGCGTGGTGGTCGTGCCGGCGTCGATGAACAGCGTCTGCGAGCCCGTGACGAGCCGCGCGGCCGCGCGCGCGATCGCCAGCTTCGCCTTCACGTGCGTCTGCGCGCGCTCGGCGATCGGCGCTTCGTCGCCGACCTGCACCGCGCCGCCGTGCACACGCTTCAGTTCACCGAGCGCCTCGAGGTCGACGAGATCGCGGCGCACGGTTTCGCGCGACACGTTCAGGTCGGCCATGATTCGGTCGGTGGACACGCGCTGCATCTTCGATAACAGAAGCCGGATCCTCTGGTATCGCTCTTCTTGCCACATGAAATGTCCTCGGAAAAGTCTGTCAATCTTATTCGAACGGCCGTCTACCCGGCGCTTTCTTCCATTTTTTTGACGCCGACGAGGGTCTGCAGCGATTGACGGACCACCTGGAATTCGCGGCTCGTCATCTTCGAGAACACCACGTGGATGCGGTCGTCGTCGGGTGTCGCGTCGTCCTGCTCGATGATGAACTGGACGATGCGCGCCTGGTCGATGCCGGGCATCGACTGCAGCGACGTCAGTTTCACGGCGCCTCGGCTCGCGAGGATGCGCACGCCCCAGCGCTGCCGCGCGGCGAAAAAGCGCTTCTCGATCGGCTTCAGCCCGGCCAGGATCGCCAGCACGATCGCCGTCGCGGCGATCGCGGCCACGTACATGCCGCCGCCCACCGCCAGTCCGACCGCCGCGACGACCCACAGGCTCGCCGCGGTCGTCAGCCCGCGGATGATCTCGCCGCGCAACATGATCGACCCCGCGCCGAGAAAACCGATACCCGATACGACCTGCGCGGCGACCCGCGACGGGTCGAGCGACACGTTCTTCGCCTCCTGGATATCCGCGAAGCCGAACGCCGACACGATCATCACCAGCGCGGCGCCCACGGCCACCAGCATATGCGTGCGCAACCCGGCCGCCCATGACAGACGCTCGCGCTCGATGCCGACGATGCTGCCGAGCAGGGCCGCCAGCAACAGGCGGGAAACGATTTCCAGCTGACTGATCATTCGAACACTCCTTCCTGACGGATTCACTTGATGACGCACGGACCGCACGGACCGCTGCGCGGCTCGCCCCGGCTTCGCCCGGCCGCCTTCGCGTTCGCCGGGTTGTATTTTTGTGCAATCTTGCGATTTTGTGCGTTCTAATATACGGTACGCAAAACGACAAAGCCAGACCCAGGTTCGTTTGTTTCATCCGATCCACACGATCAATCGTCAGACCAATCAGGTAACACGATCCGAAACACTTGCTTAGGAGACCATCATGATCAAGAAAGCATGGATGCTGGCTGCGACGCTGCTGGCGGCATTTTTAACGGCACCCGCTCATGCGTCCGAGGGCGATACCTGCAGGAAGGTGACCCTCGGCGATGTGGGCTGGAGCGACATCGCGGCCACCACCGGCGTCGCGATGATGCTCCTGGACGGGCTCGGCTACGAGGCAACCAAGACGATCGCGTCGCCGCCGATCGTGCTGGCCGGCGTGAAGAAGGCGCAGATCGATGCGTTCCTCGGCTACTGGGATCCGAGCATGACGCCGACCGTGAAGCCGTTCGTCGATGCCGGCGCCGTGCACCTGCTGCCGCAACCCAACCTGGTCGGCGCGCGCTACACGCTGGCCGTGCCGCAGTATGCGTCGGACAAGGGCCTCAGGAGCTTCGCCGACATCGCCAGATTCCGCGACCAGCTCGACGGCAAGATCTACGGGATCGGCGCCGGCAACAACGGCAATGCACTGGTCCAGCGGATGATCGACAGGAACGAATTCGGGCTCGGCGGCTTCAAGCTGGTCGAATCGAGCGAGGCCGGGATGCTCGTCCAGGTCACGCGCGCGGTGCAGGAACACCGGATGATCGTGTTCCTGGCGTGGGAGCCGCATCCGATGAACATCAACTACAAGATCGCGTATCTCGACGGCGGCGACACCGTGTTCGGTCCGAACTACGGCTCGGCGAAGGTCTACACGCTCGTCACGCCCGGCTATCTCGAACGCTGCCCGAACGTCGGCCGGCTGCTGACCAACCTGAAATTCACGACCGACGAGGAAAACCAGCTGATGGTGCCGATCATGAATCACGCCGATCCGGTCGCGGTCGCGAAGGAATGGGCGAAGAAGAACCCGGGCGTGCTGTCGAAGTGGCTCGACGGCGTCACGACCATCGACGGGAAAAACGCCAGGGACGCGATCGAGAAGCTCATCGGCGCGTAAATACGCCATACAGGGAAAGGCCCATGCACAAGAATCTCGCGCTGTTCGACCTCGATCACACGCTGCTGCCGCTCGACAGCGACCAGGCCTGGAGCCGCTTCATCACGCGGGTCGGCTGGCAGGAGGACGACGCGCACACGGCGCTGATCGACGAGCACTACGGCCACTATGCGGCCGGCACGCTCGACATGGATGCGTATCTCGCCGTGACGCTCGCGCCGCTCACGCGCTACTCGCGCGCGCAGCTCGAACGGTGGCATGCGCAGTTCATGGACGAGGTGATCCGGCCGGCGATTACACCGGAGGCACGCGCGCTGGTCGACCGGCATCGCGAGAACGGCGATCTCTGCTGCATCGTGACGGCGACCAACGTCTTCGTCACGCGGCCGATCGCGGCCGAGTTCGGGATCGAGCACCTGCTCGGCATCGAGCTCGATACCGACGACGGCACGCCGGCCGGGCGGTTCACCGGGCGCAGCATCGGCGTGCCGAGTTTCCGGGAAGGCAAGATCGTGCGCACGGCGGCATGGCTGAAATCGCTCGGCTACCTGCCGTCCGATTTCGAACGGACCTACTTCTACAGCGATTCGATCAACGACGTGCCGCTGCTCGACTACGTCACGCATCCGGTCGCGACCAATCCCGACTCGAAGCTTTCCCAGGTCGCCGGCAAACGCGGCTGGCCTGTCATGAAGTTGTTCTGATTCGGGCGATATTCTCTGCTGTCCATTTTCATGTCTGGAGGGGAAATGAAATACGGAGCACGCAGCAACCATCCCGATCAATCAGGAATCCGATTCGAATCGGATCGAAATCAAGTCGTCCCGCCTCGCCCCGCGGAAAGCCGTATTCCGCACTGGCGCGGCGTTTTCATGATCGCGCTGCTGTGCGCGCTGGCCGCCTGCGGCGACGGCGACCCGGGCGCGGCGGGCACTGTCGCCGCCGCGCGCGCGTCGGCACCGGGTTCGGCGTCCGCGCCGGTCCTGCACTGCGCAAGCGCGTGCCATTGACCGGCCCCGGCCCCACCCGCCATCCAGGACAAGGAGCGATCATGCAAAACAAACCCACGACACGACGTCAGTTCCTCGCCGATGCGCTGAAGCTCGCCGGCGCCACCGCGGTGACGGGCATGCTGCCCGAAAGCATCCTGCGCGCACAATCGATTCCGGCCGCCACCGTCACCGGCACGATCCAGGACGTCAAGCACGTCGTCATCCTGATGCAGGAAAACCGGTCGTTCGACCACTATCTCGGCACGCTGCGCGGCGCGCGCGGCTTCGGCGATCCGCGGCCGGTCGTGATTTCCAGCGGCTACCCGGTCTGGCGCCAGCCATCGACGCTGTCCTACGTGTTCCCGTTCAACCCGTCGCCGCCCGTTTCCGGCGTCGCGAACGGCGACACGTACTACGGCGACCTCGATCACAGCTGGAGCGGCACGCACAGCGCATGGAACAACGGCCGCTACGACAACTGGGTCGCCGCGAAGACCAGCGGCACGATGTACTACTTCACGCAGAACGACATCCCGTTCTACTACGCGCTGGCCAGCGCGTTCACCGTGTGCGACGCGTACCACTGCTCGATGCTCGGCCCGACCGACCCGAACCGCCTGTATCTGTGGACCGGCTGCTGCGGCAACGTCGCCGGCTATTCGCCGTACACGACGAACACGATGACCGGCACCGGCTGGACCACGATGCCGGAACGCCTGAACTCGGCCGGCGTCACGTGGAAGTTCTACCAGGACAAGGGCAACGGCCTCGATGCCGGCCACGGCTACGGCGAATACAACGGGTCGAGCAAGGATCTCTGGTGGAACGGCAACTACGGCGACAACGTCATCCTGAACTTCAAGCAGTACCAGAACCTCGGCGCGAATGATCCGCTCGCGCCGGCGCTCGACGGCACGCAGATCGACCCGACCGGCGGCGGCACGGAGTACGACACCCGTCTGTTCAGTCAACTGCGGGTCGACGTCGCGAACGGCACGCTGCCGCAGGTATCGTGGATCGCCGCGCCCTATGCGTATTGCGAACACCCGTCGTGGGCCGCGAGCGGCGGCGAATGGTATGTCAGCAACGTGCTCAACGCGCTGACGTCGAATCCGGCGGTGTGGGCCAGCACCGTGCTGCTCGTGATGTACGACGAGAACGACGGCCTGTTCGACCACGTGCCACCGGCCGTCCCGTCGAGCGCCGCCGCCGGCACCGGCCGGTCGACGGTCTCGACGGCCGCGGAATTCGTGGCCGGCAGCGGCGCCGCATCGGACGGCGCCGCGAGCGGCGACGTCCCGATCGGGCTGGGCCCGCGCGTGCCGATGTTCGTGATCTCGCCGTGGTCGAAAGGCGGCAAGGTCAACTCGCAGGTCTTCGATCACACGTCGGTGATCCGTTTTCTGGAAGCGCGCTTCGGGCTGCAGGAGACCAACATCACGCCGTGGCGCCGCACGGTGTGCGGCGATCTCACGTCGGCGTTCGACTTCGCGAGTCCCGACCAGACGATTCCGGCGATTCCGGCGGCGGCCAGCAACATGGACCCGAACGGCTCGACGGTGCTGATTCCGCCGGCCACGACCACCGCGGTTCCGGCGCAAACGGCCGGCCGCAACACCGCGTGCCGGCTGCCGTACGAGTTCTTCGTCCAGGGCCGCGTCAACCGCTCCGGCAAGACGCTCGCGCTGACGATGACCAACACGGGTGCGGCCGGCGTGCACCTGCAGGCATGGGTCGACGGCACGAGCACGACGCCGCGGCAGTACACGATCGGCACCGGCACCGGCGCGTGCCTCACGGATTCGCTCGCGCTGAATTCGGCGGGCGGCTACGACTATTCGATCTACGGCCCGAACGGGTTCCTGCAGACGTTCCGCGGCACCATCGGCGCAGCGGGGAACGCGGGATCGACCGGCGAAGTGTCGCTCTGCTACGACGTACAGAACGGCAACGTGCAGATCACGCTCGACAATTCGGCCGGTTCGAGCACGACGACGTTCCAGCTCGTCGACAATGCGTACGGGATGAACCGCGCGCAGTCGGTCAGCGTACCGGCCGGTGCGACGCAGGCGGTCACGTGGTACGGCGACGCCGGCTGGTACGACGCGAGCATCCGCGACGCGAACGATCCGAACTTCCTGCGCCGTATCGCCGGCTGCGTGCAGACGCAATCCGGCACGTTGCTGACGGATTCGGCGATCGGCAATACGAACGGGAAATTCGTCGCGGCGCTGGCGTCGCAGGGGTCGTCGTACGCTACGCTGCGGTTCGACTACGTCGTGCCGCCGTGGCGCCACAGCCCGAAGAACTGGGTCGGCATCTATCCGCGCGGCGCGCAACCGACCCGGGGTGGCTACAAGTCGTGGGCGTACCTGCCCAAGAGCACCGGCTCGCTGCTGTTCTCGTCGACCGCGAACAGCACGCTTGCATCGGGCCAGTACGATGCGTGGCTGCTGTTCGACGACGGCTATACGCCGCTGGCAGGCCCCATCGCGATCAGCATCTGAGGTCGCGGCCGTTTCGTCGTCGCTTCAACGTTCCGGCCGGCGCGCGTGCATGACGCGCGCCGCGGCAAAAACGGGTGACGCAGGCCGATCCGCGTTGCGCCGGCGATGCAGGTCAGCCTCTCTTCCGGCTTTCGTGGAGCAGTGGACGACGCGATGCTTGACGGCGCCACGACCGTCAAACTGTTTGACGGAACATGTCGAGTTGTTCAAAACGGTAAACAATCATTCGGTTTCCTGTCGTCTTTCATCCGCTGACGATCGACTGCCGTCGCGATTGGGAGACACGACGCGCGGCGGTCGTCATCGCACCGGCAGCAACGCCGTGACGACGCCGAAATCCAGCATAATCAGGCGGGCACACAGCCGTGTCTGTACCGGTTTCGCATGCAGCGAATGGTGCAGATGCAGAAAACGAAGAACGGGAACGGGCGCGATTCGATGCACATCGGTGCGCCGGCGATCGCGCCACCAACGAGACCACACCCCTCCGCCGAAGACAGGACACCGACATATGGACCGAGCCGAGCACATCAGCATCGAACCGGCGATCTCGCTTGCCGCCGACGAGCTGGACCAATGCGACTTCTCGTTCGACATCGCATGGGAGCTGAATGCGCCGTATCAGGATTTGCTCGACCTGCGCGCGTTGCCCGCGCGCCGCAAAAACTACGGGTTCGATCCGGCCGGCTGGGCGGATGAAGCGTCGGGCAAGACAGCGCTCTTTCGCGCGACCGCCGGCGGGCGGTTCGCCGGGTTCGTCGCGGTCGCCGAGCGCTGGAACGGCATGGCCGAAATCGCCGAACTGGCCGTCGACCGCGAGCATCGGCGCCTCGGTATCGGGCAATTCCTGCTGGCGGCCGCGGAAGCCTGGGCGCGCCATCACGGGTTCGGCTTCATGCGGCTGGAAACGCAGGCGAACAACGTCGCGGCCTGCTCCACTTATGCGCGCGCGGGCTTTACGCTCGGCGGCCACGACCGCTTCCTGTATGCAGGCGGCGAGAACGCCGGGGAAGTCGCGCTGTTCTGGTACAAGGACCTGCGCGACGGGCAGACCGCTCGGAGCCGCACGGTCGATCCCGCATCGGTGCGGCCGGTGCGCTGACGCCCCGCCGCCCGTCACGTCATGGCCGAATTACTTCCGAGTCGCCACGATGAACAGGCGCGGGAACGGCAGCAGCACGGTGCCGTCGTCGAGTACCGGATAACCGTCCGGCCCGGCGATCGCGTCGCGATAACGCGCGAGGAACGCGCGCTGCTCGGCATCGTCGAGCGCGGCAAGGAACGGCCGCAGCGCACTGCCCTTGAACCATTCGACGACCGCGTCCGCACCGCCGCGCAGCGGGTGATAGTAGGTCGTGCGCCACACGTCCACGCGCGAACACAGCGGCGACAGCAGCGCATGGTAGTAGCGCGCATCGAACCGCTCGGTACGCGCCGCCCCTTTCAGCTTGTCGGCCCACGGCTCGGCCGCGGCGACCTCGCGCATCAGCCGGTGCGCGGGCTCGTCGAGGTTGTCCGGCATCTGCACCGCGAGATGGCCGCCCGGCGCGAGCCGGCCGACGAGCATCGGGAACAGCGTGTCGTGCGCGGGCACCCACTGCAGCACCGCGTTCGACAGGATCAGGTCATAGCCGCCCGGATCGTCCCACGTGGCGACATCGGCAAGATCGAACCGCAACGCCGGCAGCCGCTTGCGCGCGGCCGCGATCATGTCCGCCGATGCGTCGATCCCGTGGATCGTCGCGTCCGGCGCGCGTGCCATCAGCGCCTCGGTCGAATTGCCGGGCCCGCAGCCGATGTCGATCGCGGTACGGATCGGCGTCTTCGGCACGGCGGCCAGCAGGTCGCGCACCGGCCGCGTGCGTTCGTCCTCGAACCGCACGTACTGGTTCGCGTATTGATCGAGTGGGGTCGTCACGATGATTCTCCTTGTGGGCGGAGGCGGCATGCGCGCCGGGATCCGGGCAGCCGCCGATCCAGCGCATTCTGCGACCGTATCCGACCTTCAGTAAAATGAATTTAATATCGTTATTGATTCAAAATTCTGATGAAGATCGATACGCTCGGTGTCCAGGCCTTCGTCGCGATCGCCGACGGCGGCAGCTTCCGGCAGGCGGCCGACACGCTGCACGTCACGCAAACGGCGATCACGCAGCGGCTGCGCAAGCTCGAATCCTATCTCGGCGTCGCGCTGGTCGAGCGCACGACGCGCCGCACCACGCTGACCGAGATCGGCCGGCGCTTTCTGCCGCAAGCGCGCCGGCTGCTGAACGAGTTGTCCGACGCGCTGACCGAAATCCGCGAGACGGGCCTGAGCCAGCGCGGCGACGTCACGATCGCGTGCGTGCCGACGGTCGGCGTGCAATACCTGCCGCGCATCCTGCGCGCGTTCTCCGGGCATCGCCCGCACGATCGCGTGAAGATCCTCGACCATGCGTCGGCGTCGGTGCTGCAGGCCGTGCTGCGGCGCGAAGCCGAATTCGGCATCAGCATCGCCGGCGACCAGCATCCCGAACTTGTCAGCGTGCCGCTCACGCACGATCCCTACGTGCTCGTGTGCCGCGACGATCATCCGCTCGCGAGGCGCCGGCGCATCCGCTGGGCGGCGCTGCAGCCGCATCCGCTGATCTTCGCCGGCGAGGTGAGCGGCAATCGCGGGCTGCTCGAAGGCGCGCTGAAGACGAGCGGCGTGTCGCTGCATTCGTTCTACGAAGTGCAGCGCAGTTCGACGGCGCTCGGGCTCGTCGCGGAAGGGCTCGGTGCGGCCGTCGTGCCGAAACTCGCGATCCAGAAGAACGCGTATCCGATGATCCGCACGATCGAGCTCGTCGAGCCGTCGGTGTCGCGCACGCTCGTGCTCGTCACGCGCAAGAGCGCGCAACTGTCGCCGGCCGCGCGTGCGCTCTACGACATGATCGTCGAGCGGGCCGCGCCGGGGCGGTAACGCGCGCCATGCGGGCGTTGCCTGTGCCGGCCGGTCGTCCGCGATGTCGGCAGGCGTCAGGAAGTAGCCCGCACCGCCACGCAGCGCTCAAAGCACCTTGACCATGAACACGCGCGCCGCGCCTTCGGGATCGCAAGGCACTTCGCCGAACGTCTCGTAGCCCTGCTTCCGGTAGAAGTCCGGCGCCTGGAACGAGATCGTGTACAGCACCGCACGCGCGCAGCCGCGCCGCTTCGCCTCCGCTTCGGCCTCGCGCAGCAGCCGGCTGCCGAATCCGCCGCCGCGCAGCGATTCGGGCAGGTAGAACAGGTCGATGAAAAAGAGGCCGAGCGACGTGCGGCCCGTCAGGCCGCCCAATATCTCGCCGGTCGCGGGATCAGTCACGTAGACGTCGAGCGCGGCCGAGTCGGCGCGCCCCGTCATCGCATGGTTGAATTCGCCGAGCTTGCGGCTGATGAAATGGCGGGCGGCCGGTTGTTCGGTATCGGTCAGTTGCAGGGTAACGTCGGCAGGGGTAGTCATCGGGCGAACGCGTGCGTGAATGAAGCCGCCGGGTGCGCGGTACCCGCGGCGGGCGTCGCATGACTATAGCGCGCCGCCACACGCTCACGCCACCGAGAACGCCGCCTTTCGGGCGGCCGTGCGGTGCCGCTCGCGCGTCCGCTGCACCCTCGGCGGCCGGCGCACGTCGGGCGCATGCGGCACCGCTGCCGCCGCGCCGCGCAAACGTCAGAACGGCTTGGTCGGCAGGTACTTGCCGTCGAGCGTGATCACCGCACGCGAACCGCCTTCGGGATCGTCGACCTTCTTCACGTCGAGCCGGAAGTTGATCGCGCTGATGATGCCGTCGCCGAACTTCTCGTGGACGAGCGCCTTCAGCGTCGTGCCGTACACCTGCAACATTTCGTAGAAACGGTAGATCGTCGGGTCGGTCGGCACGCGATCGTCGATGCTGCCGCGCAGCGGGATCGTCTGCAGCAGCAGTACCGCATCGTCGTCGAGGCCGAGCTTGTCGGCGACCACGCGCGCCGCATCGGCCGGCAGCGCATGCTGGCCGAGCAGCGCGGCGGTGACGAACGCTTCGCTCAGGCCCGTACCTTCGGTGAGCTGGGCGAACGACAGGTTCTTGCGCGCTTTCGCGAGCACGACGGTTTCCGCAAGCGCGTGGCGGGCAGTCTGGCTGTGCTGGGACTGGATCATGGCAATTCCTCGTGGTGGGGTGGGAGCAATCCGGATTCAGGCCGCGGCGGCAAGCGTCGCGGGAGTCGCGCGGACACCGGGGTGGTCCGCGAGGGACACGAACCGGCCGGCCGCGCCGTCGTAGGCGTCGATACAGCCCGATTCGATGTCGTAGACCCAGCCGTGCAGCGCGAGACGTCCTTCTTCGAGCGCGAGCCGCACGGCGGGGTGCGTCTTCAGGTTGGCGAGTTGCGCGACGACGTTCTCGCGCACCATCGAGTCGATCCGCTCGCGTTCGCTGCGATGCGGGCGCGCCTCGTTCACGACGCGCGCCGAATCGGCATAGCGCAGCCAGTGGCCGACGGCCGGCATGTGGTCCATGCACTGACAGGTCGCGATCGCGGTCATCGCGCCGCAATCCGAATGACCGCAGATCACGACGTCGGTCACGCGCAGCGCGGCGACCGCATATTCGACCGACGCCGACACGCCGCCCGGCTCTGGGCCGTACGACGGCACGATGTTGCCGGCGTTGCGGATCACGAACAGGTCGCCCGGTTCGCGCTGCGTGACGAGCTCCGGCACGAGCCGGCTGTCCGAGCACGAGATGAACAGCGCACGCGGGTGCTGGCTGCGCGCGAGATCGCGGAACAGCGCGGCGCGTTCCGGATACGCGTCGCGCTGGAACTTCAGGAAGCCTTCGATGATGTCCTTCATCGCGTGTTCTCCGGTGCAGGTGGAATCGATGAAGGGCAGGTTACGCCGCGCTTCCAATAACGTAAAAGACTGATTTATGATCAATCGGATAAGTACGTCTTATAGGAATCGCCATGCTGCTGCGCCATATCAACTACTTCCTGGCCGTCGCCGAGCACCGCAGCTTCACGCGCGCGGCCGCCGCGCTGCACGTGTCGCAGCCCGCGCTGTCGCAGCAGATCCGCCAGCTCGAGGAGACGCTCGGCGCGCAACTGTTCGACCGCACCGGGCGCGTCACGCGGCTGACCGATGCCGGCGACGTGTATTTCCGCTACGCACGGCAGGCGCTGCACGATCTCGCTGAAGGCCGGCGCGCGATTCACGACGTGCAGGATCTCAGCCGCGGTTCGCTGCGGATCGCGGTCACGCCGACCTTCACGAGCTATCTCGTCGGGCCGCTCGTCGAGGCGTTCCACGGCCGCTATCCGGACGTGACGCTGTCGGTGCGCGAGCTGTCGCAGGAGCGTATCGAGACGCTGCTCGTCGACGACGAGCTCGACGTCGGCATCGCATTCGAGGACGTGCAGTCGGCGGATATCGCAGTAGAGGCACTGCTGGTCGAAACACTCGCGCTCGTCGTGAGCCGTCGGCATGCACTCGCGGGAAAACGCAAGGCCGGCCAGCGCGCGCTGCACGACGCGTCGCTCGTGTTGCTCACCGCGGAGTTCGCGACGCGCGTGCAGATCGACCGCTATTTCCGCGAGCACGATGTGCAGCCGCGCGTGCTGATGGAGGCGAATTCGCTGGGTGCGGTGATCGAGATCGTGCGCCGCACGAACCTCGCGACGCTGCTGCCCGCGACGATCGCGACGGGGCATGACGATCTCGTCGCCGTCGCGCTCGATCCGGCCGTCCTGCGGCGCACGGCCGTGCTGCTGCAGCGCAAGGGCGCGTACCGGAGCGCGGCCGCGCGTGCGTTCGTCGAGCTGGCGCTCGCGCTGGGGGCAGGGAAAGGGAAAAAAGAAGGCGAACCACGTCCGGCACGCCCAGGAACGGCCGGATCATGAACGCCGGCGCTACGCCGGATCGGCGCGAACGATCGCGTCAGTTGTACCCGAGAATCGCCACCGCCGCGACCTCCGGCCGATCGAGCGTATTCCCGACGAGCGACGTCATCGGTTCCTGCAGCACGGCCTGATACGACGTCACGCGCGCCGCTTCCGGCACACCGGCATCGTCCGATGCCGGCTCGTCGAACGCTGCATCGAAACCGCTGTAAAACCCCGCTTGATTCTGCGAAAAAGTCATCTCCACTCCTTTCCTTGATTGTGCTCTTGATCGGCTAACCGACGCGCTTCAACGCCGTCACCTGCACGGGCGCACCGTCATGCGCAGCTTCCGACCGTGCAAGCTGCGCGCGTGTGCGCCGCGTGATGTGGATCACCGCGAACACGACCGGTGCGATCAGCAGGCCTTCCGCCAGCTCCGGATCGACCGGCAGGTTCATCACGTGCAGCGCCTTGAACGCCGCCGTCGCGAGCGACAGCACGTAGTACGAAATAGCCGCCACCGACAGACCTTCGACCGCATGCTGCAGATGAAGCTGGTTGCGCGCGGTGCGCTCCATCCCGGCCAGCAGGCGTGTCACGTCCTTTTCCTGCGCGAGGTTCACGCGCGTGCGCAGCAGGTCGACCGCGCGGGCGATCCGCGCGGCGATCTGCTCGTGGCGCGCCCATACGCTGCGGCACGTTTCCATCGCCGGCGCGAAGCGCCGCTCCATGAATTCGGCGATCGTCGGCATCCCTTCGATCCGCTCTTCGCGCAGTTCCTGAATGCGCGCCAGCACGAGCTTTTCGTACGCGCGCGACGCACTGAAGCGTGCGCCGGCCCCCGCCAGCGACTCGACCCGCACCGCGAGATGCGTGAGCTTGACGAGCAGCGCCGTGTCGTCGCCGTCGGCGCCGCTCGCGTCCATCCGCTGCATCAACGCATGCAGCGCCGCGTGGATCTCGTCGAGCTCGCGGCTCATCCGGCGCGCGACAGGCAACGCGAGCAAGGCCATCATCCGGTACGTTTCGATTTCATACAGGCGCTGCAGCAGGCGGCCGCCCTGCTCCTCGCGGAAATCCTCGTCGATGACGAGAAAACGCATGAAACCGTCGTCGCGCACGTGCCAGTCGCAGAACACCTTGCCGCCGCCGAGCACATTGCTGCCGACGAGCGCGGGCCCGTCGATCCAGCGCCGCAGGTCGCCGCACACGCGGCGCGCGGCGTCGCCCGACAGCAGTTCCATCCTCACCGCGACGAAACGGATGCCGGCCAGCCGCGCGAACCACGCGGCCGGAATGCCTTCGATCGCGAGATCGTCGAAGTAGCCGGTGTCGCGACGCGGCGCGACGAACGTGAAAGTCGAGAATTCGGTGTGACGCTCCCACTTCAGGTGCCAGCCGCACGGCGACTGCACCGCGTGGTGCGTCGCGCCTTCGTGCGGCGCGGCAATGCCGGTGTCGCGGCACAGCGCGTGCAGCAGCGTTTCGTGGATATCGGGCTGGCCGTCCGCGTAGATCGCGTAGTGCGTGAGCGACACGGCTTCGGCGAGCCGCAGGAACGGCCTGGCATGCAATTCGGCGGCCAGCGCGGCGCGCAACGGATGGTCGATCATCGATACACCACGCTTCCTCGTTCAGTGCTGCACACCGGGTCGACCGGCCTGAATGCCGCGCCGCCCGTGGGCAGGACGCCAGCGTGATCGCACTATGGCAGACACACATCAACAATAAAAACGCATAATGTTGATCGTTACGTTCAGTTTTCCTGATACCGATGAAGATGCTCGATCACGACGTGCTGGCCACCGTCGTCGCCGTCGCGGAGACCGGCAACATGACCCGCGCGGCCGAGGCCGTGAACCGCTCGCAGTCTGCCGTGAGCATGCAGATCAAGAGCCTGGAGGACGCGATCGGCCGGCCGCTGTTCGTGCGCAAGCCGCGCAGCATCGTGCTGACGCGCGAGGGCGAGGTGCTGCTGGGATTCGCCAGACGAATGCTGGCGCTGCGCGACGAGGCGTGGGCGGCCGTGGTGCGCCCGGAAGTGACCGGCAAGGTCGTGATCGGCGTGCCGGACGACTACGCGTCGTCGCTGCTGCCGTCGGTCCTGAAGAAATTTTCGGCGACCTACCCGAAGGTCGAGATCCAGGTGATGGGGCTGCCGAGCAGTGCGCTCGCGCCGCTGATCAAGGAAGGCACCGTGGATCTCGTGTGCGGCACGCGCATCAAGGGGCTGACCGGCGACTTCATCCGCCACGAGCCGATGGCGTGGGCCGCGATGACGAACGGGCCGCGCGTATGGGAAGAACGGCCGTTGCCGATCGCGGTGTTCATGCCGGGCAGCGTCGCGCGCGAGAACGCGATCCGCAGCCTCGAACGCGCGAAGGTGCCGTACCGCACGTCGTATGAAAGCCCGAGCCTGCTCGGGCTGCTCAGCATGGTCGAGGCCGGCCTCGCGGTCGCGCCGCTCGCGCGCTGCGCGATTCCCGCGCAACTGTCGATGCTCGGCCGCTCGCACGGCTTGCCGGACCTGCCGCCGCTCGAACTGATCCTCGCGCGCAGCACGAAATCGAAGCGGCCGCCGTGCGACTTTCTCGCGGAACAACTGATGGAAGACCTGCAGCGCCAGACCGGGCAGACCGGCGACGCGTGATCAGCGCGTCGCGCCGAACCCTGCCGCGCCCAGCGCCGCGTTGACATGCGCGGCGACCGCATCGACGAGCGCTTCGAGCGTGTCGCCGCACACGTACCGGTGTTCCGGCGCCACGTGCTCGGAGCGCCGCCCGCCCCACTGCGCGCCCGATGCGACCGACAGCGTCGCACCGAACCGATGGCCGTGGCGACGCCCGAAGACGCTCACGCGCTGCCCGGCCACATACGCCTGCTCAGGCAGATAAAGCCGGATCTCGACCGCCACCTGCACGGGATCGTTGACGCGCGCGGCCGGGCTGACCGTCGCGCCGAATACCTTGCCGATCCGCCAGATCACGCAGGTCTCCCACGCCGCGAGCGGGCCGCCGATCGCGTCGACCCGTTCGGTGTCGACCGACCACTGATGCCGGGGCGGCAGGACGATCGCTTGATGCAGCAGCACTTCGGCCACGCGTACCGTCGTCAGCAGCTGACGCGCGAGTTGCTGCCCTGACGGCAGCGATGCCGTCCGCGCGCGACGGCTTGCCGGCCGCGCGACACGCACTTCTTCCGGGATGTACATGGTCACTCCGTATTCAGGGGGTAGCGCCGCGCACGACGCGGCGCGCGAACCTCCGGCGCCGCCGGCCGATGGACAGCCATGGCGACCGGCGATCCGGCGGCGGAGCAAACGAACCGTCTGTGTACGAGCAACAACCGTTCCCCGCGTCACCGGGCCCGCGGCCCGACATGCAACCGGCGCGCGACGGGCCCGATCACCGCATCGGCCTGCTGCGCGATCAGCATGTGCAGCGTGAAGTCCAGGTCTTCCGGCGCGATCTCGAAATGAACGTGGATCACGTCGCGCACCGCGCGGGCGCGGACGACATACACGCCGAGCGGCGAATGCAGCAGCGCCGCGAGCCGCTCGCGCGCGTGCTCGCCGGAATCGGCTGTCAGCGTGACGGGCAACTGCAGGCGCGGGCGCGGCGGCGGCAACGGAATGACGCGGGTGCGGGTGCCGGCGCGCATTTGGCGGCCGGCGACATCGAAGGCGGGAAAGGGATGGATGAAGGTCATGGAGCGGACGGGAGCCGTCCCGGCTGTTCGACATGTCCCCAGCTTAGAAGAGACGGCATAAACGTCGTGCAAAAAAATGCCGCGGCGACGCAAAAAACGGCATGCAGAGCGCAGCGCGCCGTACCGATTCGACCCCACGCCTCCCCTGCCGCGCGACCGCTGCGCTATGCAAACGCCTCGAGCGACGCGCGCCGTCGTTCGTCGACCATCGATTCGATCAGCGACACGAGATCGTCGGTCAGCGGATCGCAGATGCCGGGCGAGCGATGCAGTTCGAGATCGGCCGCCGGCAGCGGCGGAAATCCGTCCGCCTCGCCGAGCACGCGCCAGTTCTCGGGCAGCGTGCAGCGATCGATCATCGTCACGGCCGCGCCATGGTTCACCGCGATCTTGATGCCGGTCGGGCTCTGGCTCGTATAGACGACATGACAGGGCCGCTCGGCGCTCGCCAGCGCCTGCAGCCCGCGCTGCCGGTAACAGCACGTCTCGGGAAACAGCGCGAGCGGCACCGACGCCCGCGGGCCGAGTGCAAAGTCCCGATGCGCGGCCCACACGACGTCGTGACGGCCGAGCAGCCGCCCGCCCGCATTCGGCCCATGCCGCACGACGAGCGCGACGTCGAGTTCTCCGGCCTGCAGCCGGTCGAGCAACTCGAGCGACGTGCGGCAATGCACGTGCAGGCGCGCCCCCGGCCGCATCGCATAGAACGACTTCAGCAGGTCGGGCAGCCACAGCTCCGCGTAGTCCTCCGGCAGTCCGAAGCGCACGATGCCTCGGTCGCTGCTCGCCTGCTTCAGCGCGAGGATCGCATCGTTCTGCACCTGGATGATCCGCCGTGCGTGGATCAGGAAGTTCTCGCCGTCGCGCGACAGTTCGAGCCGCCGGCTGTTGCGCATGAACAGATGCGTGTCGAGCCGCTCCTCGAGCGTGCGGATACGCAGGCTGATCGTCGACTGCGTGCGATGCAGTTGCCGCGCCGCCGCGGTGAAGCCGCCGCTTTCGACGACCGCGACGAATGCGCGGATCAGCTCCGGATCGAGGGAACTGAGCTTCGACCAATCGGGCTTCTGAATGGCAGCCATCGAAATTACTCGCTTTCGAAAATGGAAGGGACGACGAAAGATAGGGCTTGGAGTACGCCGATTGTTGTCCAGACGCGTCCGGCCCTCCAACCCCCGCCCGGGTATGACAAACCCGGAGCCGGTACGCGAACGCCCACCCGCCAACCCCGTCGCACCTGCCGTCACGATGGCGGCCGCGGGCCGCCCGGCGGGCGTTTGCGCACCGGGCCCAGGGCATTCCCGGAGACGACGAAAACTCATACCTCGATCAGAAAACATCGATTCACCGGCCGCGTCGCGGCCCACCACAATCGCCTCACACCAACTTCATCGACGAGACATCGCAATGACCGCATCCCAATCCAGGCCGCTCTACATCGGCGAAGGCTTCGAAGGCCCCGGCGTCAACCTCGCGCACATCAACGTGCTGGTCGGCCCGCGCAACGGCCCGGCCGGGCAGGCGTTCGCGACCGCGCTCGCGACGCCGTCGGCCGGGCACGCGCCGTTCGTCGTGATCGCTCAGCCGGGCGTGCCGACCAAGCCGCTCACGCTGTACGTGAACAAGGCGCAGATCGCCAACGACTTCCACGGCAATGCCACGTGGGGCGCGTCGCAGGCGGGCATCGCGAAGGCCGTCGCCGAAGCGCTCGAGAACGGCACGCTGCCGCCGGAAGCGGAGAACGACTGGGTCGTCGTGTCGGCGAACTGGGTCAACCCGCGGGCCGACGACCTCGACGCGGTGTTCGAGAACAACTACCGCGCGTGCCGCAACGCGATCGTCGCCGCGATGGAAGGGCTGCCGCATCGCGATGCCGTGTTCGCCGCCGCGCGCGACGTGTCGAACCCGTTCTACACGCCGAAAAAGAACTGACGGACCCAGACAACATGCGGCCGGCGAGGCCGCTCCAGGAGGAAGCATGGAATACGTCCGCCTCGGCCAGTCCGGCCTGAAGGTGTCCCGCCTGTGTCTCGGCACGATGAACATGGGCACGCCCGAGTGGAAGCCGTGGATCTTCGACGAGGCGCAGAGCGAGCCGATCGTGCGCCGCGCGCTCGACGCCGGCGTCAACTTCGTCGATCTCGCGGACTTTTACTCGACGGGGGTCGGCGAGGAAGTCGTCGGCCGCATCCTGAAGCGCAACGCGCGCCGTGAAGAGCTCGTCGTGACGACCAAGGTCGGCTACGACATGGGCAGCTATCCGAACGCGGGCGGCCATTCGCGCAAGCACGTGCTCGACGGCATCGACGGCTCGCTCAAGCGCCTCGGGATGGATTACGTCGACATCTTCATGCTGCATTTCTTCGACGTGAACACGCCCGTCGAGGAAACGATGAGCACGCTGCACGACATCGTGCGCGCGGGCAAGGCGCGCTACATCGGCGCATCGACGATGTACACGTGGCAGTTCGCGAAGATCATGCAGGCATGCGAACGAAACGGCTGGGACAAGCCGATCAACATGCAGCTGCAGCTCAACCTCGCGTATCGCGAGGAAGAGCGCGAGATGGTGCCGTACTGCATCGACCAGGGCGTCGGCGTGTCGGTGTTCAGCCCGCTCGCGCGCGGCCTGCTCACCTGCGAGCCGCAATCGACGCGCAACCAGACCGACTTCTTCACCGCGCAGATGTATGGCGATGTGTCGTCGCTCGCGATCGCCGCGTCTGTCGCGAAGGTCGCGAAGCGGCGCGGCGTACCGCCCGCGCAGATCGCGCAGGCCTGGGTGCTGAGTCGCCCGGGCGTCGCGAGCATGCTGGTCGGTGCGGATTCCGTCGCGCAATTCGACACGGCACTCGGCGCGCTCGAAACGCAGCTCACCGAAGACGAGCTGCACGAACTGGAGCGCAACTACACGCCGTGCGACCTGATCAACGACTACACGGCCGGCAAGCGCATTGCGCGCGAAGCGCGCCCGGCGCAGGGCAGTTTCGCGGCAGACTGAAGCACTGAGGGAACGACACACGATGAACGAATTTCTGAGGACCGGCCACTACATCGGCGGCGAATGGCATGAACCGCACGGCGCGAGCGACGCAACCTATCCGGTGCTGAACCCGGCGACCGGCGAGACGATCGCGAAAGTCGCGAAAGGCGGCGCCGACGACACGCAGCGCGCGATCGATGCGGCTTCGCACGCGTTTCCCGCGTGGCGCGCACTGACCGCGAAGGAACGCGGAGCCCGCGTGAAGCGCTGGGGCGAGCTGATGCTCGAACACCGCGACGCGCTCGCCGAATTGCTGACGCGCGAACAGGGCAAGCCGCTCGCGGAAGCACGCGGCGAAGTGGCCTATGCGGCGAGCTTTCTCGAATGGTTCGCGGAAGAAGCGAAGCGCATGTACGGCGACGTGATCCCGAGCCCGAAGCCGGATTCGCGGATCGTCGTCACGCGCGAACCCGTCGGCGTCGTCGCGGCGATCACGCCTTGGAATTTCCCGCTCGCGATGATCACGCGCAAGGCCGGCCCCGCGCTCGCCGCCGGCTGTACGATGGTGCTGAAGCCGTCCGAGGAAACGCCGCTGTCCGCGTTCGCGCTCGCGGTGCTCGCCGAACGCGCGGGCGTGCCGGCCGGCGTGTTCAACGTCGTGTCGGGCGATGCGGTCGCCATCGGCGAGACGCTGACGAGTTCGTCCGTCGTGCGCAAGCTGTCGTTCACCGGCTCGACGGGCGTCGGCAAGCTGCTCGCGAAGCAGTCGGCCGACACGCTGAAGAAGCTGTCGCTCGAACTCGGCGGCAACGCGCCGTTCATCGTGTTCGACGATGCCGATCTCGACGCGGCAGTCGTCGGCGCGATCGCGTCGAAGTTCCGCAATACGGGGCAAACCTGCGTATGCGTCAACCGCTTCCTCGTGCAGGACGGCGCGTACGACGCATTCACGCGCAAGCTGGCGGACGCCGTGCGCAAGCTGCGCGTCGGCAATGCGCTCGCCGGTGAAGTCGACCAGGGGCCGCTGATCAACGAAGCGGCGCTCGGCAAGGTCGAGCGGCACGTGGCCGATGCGACCGCGAAAGGCGCGCATGTGCTCGCCGGCGGCAAGCGTCACGCGCTCGGCGGCACGTTCTACGAGCCGACCGTACTGACCGGCATGACGCCGGACATGCTGATCGCCGAAGAAGAAACCTTCGGCCCCGTCGCGGGCTGCTTCCGCTTCGCGACCGAGGACGAAGCCGTCGCCGCGGCCAACGACACGCCGTTCGGGCTCTCCGCGTATTTCTACACGCGCGACCTCGGCCGCGCATGGCGTGTATCGGGCGCGCTGGAAAGCGGGATGGTCGGCGTCAACGACGGGATCATCTCGACCGAAGTCGCACCGTTCGGCGGCGTCAAGCAATCCGGGCTCGGCCGCGAAGGCTCGAAGTACGGCCTCGACGAATACGTGGAACTCAAGTACACGCTGATGGCCGGCCTCGGCCGCTGACCGCGCCCGGCGGTCGATCCGCGCCGCGCGCCGCCCGGCCGCGCGGCGTTTCGCACGACTCGCGCGG